>NZ_JBSHJX010000005.1:0-224743 GCF_053619695.1 Microbacterium sp. NPDC055521
CCCCACCCACAAATACACTTATAATTTGGCGGGCTGCTTATTTTTTTTATATGCGCCCGGGGGGGCGGTGGTCGCGGGCCCGGCGGTGGTGGGGGCGGACGCCGCGGCATCCGCCCCCGTGATCAACGCGGTCACTGAACCGCCACGGCCCACTTCTCGCCGAGCAGCGTGCCGGCGTCCGTCGACTGCTTCTCAGCAGGGACGACCGTCTCGGCGGGGACCTCGGGCAGCGCGGCCGCGAGCTTCTCGTCGATCGTGCCCGCTGCGGTCATGGCCTCCATGCGGGCCGGACGCGCGCCGCCCTTCAGCCACAGGTTCTGCACGTCGTCGCTGTAGAGGAACTCCTGCCACAGGCGCGCCGCAGCCGGGTGCGGGGCATCCTTGTTGATGGCCTGGTTGTAGTACGAGGCATAGCCGACGCCGTCGAGCACGACGACCTCCCAGTCGGGGTTGTCCTTGCCCGCCGCGGCGTTCAGGTAGTCCCAGTCGAAGACGACCGGGGTCTCGCCGCTGGTGATGGTCGCGGGGGTCACATCGACCTTGAGGAAGTTGCCCGCCTTCTGCAGCTCCCCGAAGAACTCGATTCCGGGCGTGTAGTCGTCCAGGTCCCCGCCGGACTGCACGGTGGCGAGGCCCACGGCGCCGAAGGCGGAGCCGGCCTGGGTCGGGTCGCCGTTGATGGCGACGGCGCCCCTGAAGTCTGCGCCCTTGAGGTCGTCGAGCGAGGTGGGCTCGGAGAACTTCGAGGAGTCGAAGCCGATCGACATGTACCCGCCGTAGTCGCCGACGAACAGCCCGGTGGGCTCCTTCAGTGCGTCGGGGATCTCGTCGAAGTTCTCGACCTTGTACGGCGCGAAGATGTCTGTGCTCTGCAGCGCGACGGCAAGTCCGAGGTCGAACACGTCGGGGGCGGTGTCCAGACCCTTGTTGGTCTCTGCGGCCTGGATCTCCTCGGCGCTGGAGACGTCGGGCGACGCCTCGTTGATGGTGATCTCGGGGTAGCGCTCGGCGAACAGGTCGAGGATCTCGCCGTAGTTGGCCCAGTCGCGCGGCAGCGCGATCACGTTCAGGGCGCCCTCGGCCTTGGCCGCCGCCTCGAGATCTTCGAGGGTGCCGAAGTCGGCAAGCGACGTTGCGGTCGCCGCGTCGACGGACGAGCCGCCGTCGCTGTCGCCCGCGCTGCTGTCGGCGGCGCAGGAGGTCAGGGCCAGGGCGGCCGTGGCCACGAGGGCGATGCCGGCGACGAGGCGCGCACGGCGGGTGATGCTGGTCATCAGGGTTTCCTCTCGGATTTCCCGCGCTCGCGCGCAGGAGTCGGGTTACGAGAGGAAGCTACGGAGCGCGAGTTACGGGGTGGCGGGAGTCCGGTGAACGCGAGGTGTCCTGAGGGCGAATCGGTGAGAGTCCGGCTGGCCCTGCTCTTACGTCGAGGCCCCCGGCTGCAGAGATCAGCAGCCGGGGGTCTCGACGGTAGGCGGGGCCTCGGTGTCAGGCATCCTCGGGTTCGGCGTCGACGCCGGCCTCGGCCCGCTGCTCGGGCGTGATCGGCGCGGGCGCCTCGGTCAGCGGGTCGAAGCCGCCCCCTGACTTCGGGAAGGCGATGACCTCGCGGATCGACTCCGTCTTCGTCAGGTGCTGCATGACGCGGTCCATGCCCAGCGCGATGCCGCCGTGCGGAGGAGCGCCGAACTTGAACGCTTCGAGCAGGAAGCCGAACTTCTCCTCAGCCTCATCCTCGGTGATCCCCATCACGCCGAAGACGCGCTTCTGCACGTCTTCGCGGTGGATGCGGATCGATCCGCCGCCGAGTTCCGACCCGTTGCAGACGATGTCGTACGCGTACGCGAGTGCGGATGCCGGGTCGGTGTCGAACGTCGCCTCGAACTCGGGCTTCGGCCCGGTGAACGCGTGGTGCACCGCCGTCCAGGCGCCGGAGCCGACGGCGACGTCGCCGGATGCCACGGCGTCGCCTGCGGGCTCGAACATCGGCGCGTCGACGACCCACGTGAACGCGAACACGTCCGGGTCGAGCAGCTCGAGGCGGCGGCCGATCTCGACGCGTGCGGCGCCGAGCAGCGCGCGGCTGGCCTTCGTCTCGCCCGCGGCGAAGAACGCGCAGTCGCCGGGCTTCGCTCCCACGAGCTCCGCGAGGCCCGCCTGCTCGGCCTCGGACAGGTTCTTGGCGACGGGGCCGCCCAGCGTTCCGTCCTCGTTGAAGAGCACGTAGGCGAGGCCGCGGGCACCGCGCTGCTTGGCCCAGTCCTGCCAGGCGTCCAGCGTCTTGCGGGGCTGCGACGCGCCGCCGGGCATCAGCACGGCGCCGACGTACTCCGACTGGAACACCCGGAACGGCGTGTTCACGAAGTAGTCGGTCGCCTCGACCAGCTCGAGTCCGAAGCGCAGGTCGGGCTTGTCGGAGCCGTACTTGGCCATCGCCTCGGCGTAGGTGATGCGCGGCAGCGGGGTCTGCACGTCGACATCGATGGTCTTCCACATCGCGACGATGAGCGACTCCATCATCTCGATGACGTCTTCCTGCTCGACGAAGCTCATCTCGATGTCGAGCTGGGTGAACTCCGGCTGCCGGTCGGCGCGGAAGTCCTCGTCGCGGTAGCAGCGCGCGATCTGGAAGTACTTCTCGACACCGCCGACCATCAGCAGCTGCTTGAAGAGCTGCGGCGACTGCGGCAGCGCGTACCAGCTGCCCGGGTGCAGGCGCGCCGGCACGAGGAAGTCGCGGGCGCCCTCGGGTGTCGAACGCGTCAGGGTCGGCGTCTCGACCTCGACGAAGTCGCGCATGTGCAGCTCGTCGCGGATCGCTTTGTAGACATCCGAGCGCAGGCGCATCGCGGCCGCGGGGCTCGGGCGACGCAGGTCGAGGTAGCGGTGCTTCAGACGCACCTCCTCGCCGATCGGGTCGGACTCGGCCAGGCCGCTCGAGACCTGAAAGGGGAGGGGGGCCGACTCGTTGAGCACGACCACGTCGCCCGCGATCAGCTCGATCTCGCCGGTCGGCAGGTTCGGGTTCTCGTTGCCCTCGGGGCGGCGCGAGACCTCGCCGGTCACCTGCAGCACGAACTCCGAGCGCAGCGGGTGCGCCACCTCTTCGTCGCGGATGACGACCTGCGCAATGCCCGACGCATCGCGAAGATCGATGAACGCGACGCCTCCGTGATCGCGGCGACGATCGACCCAGCCCGAGAGGGTGACGGTCTGACCGATGTGCTCGGCTCTCAATGAGCCTGCCGTGTGTGTGCGAAGCACGGAGATTCCTTCTGATCGGGGAAATACGAACCCGCCCAGTCTACGTGGCGGGTCGCGACGGCCGATCCGGCGGGCTGCCCGCCCGCGATACGGTGGGCGGGTGACGGCACGACGACTCCACCTGGTGCGCCATGGCGAAGTGCACAACCCCAAGCGGGTGCTCTACGGGCGCCTCCCCGACTATCACCTGAGCAAGGCCGGGCGTGCGATGGCGCGTGATGCGGCCGAGCATCTGGCATCCACAGGCCGACCCGTGAGCGAGCTGCGCTGCTCGCCGCTCGAGCGCACCCAGGAATCCGCCGAGCCGTTCGCCGAGCTGTTCGGCCTCGACGCGACGCACGACGCGCGCATCATCGAACCCGCGAACGTGTTCGAAGGGCAGCGGATGTCGCGCGCCCTGCGCAACCCGTTCAACTGGCGCCACCTGCGCCGCCCGTCGGTGCCCAGCTGGGGCGAGCCGTACACGTCGATCGCGACGCGCATGCGCGCGGCGATGGATGAGGCGTGGGATGCCGCCGAGCGGGCCACCGCGACACATGACGGCGACATCGTGTTCGTCTCGCACCAGGCGCCGATCTGGATCACGCACCTCTCGGTCGCCGGCATCACCCTGCAGCACGATCCGCGCACTCGGCGCTGCGCGCTGTCGAGCGTCACCTCGTTCGAGCGCGTCGGCGACGTGTGGCGCGAGGTCGCCTACGCCGAGCCTGCGGCCGAGGGCGTCGACCTCGGCGCGGTCTGAGGCCGCCACCGCACGAGATTCCCCCGTCCGGGCCACGATCGCGCGTCCGCTTGGTCACCCCATCGCGAGCTCCTGCACGATTCCGATTGCCGCCAGCTGACCGGCCGCCGCGGCGAGGGTGACCGCCGCCATGATGCCGGGGAGGCTCGCCCTGTGCGCGAGGTCGCCTGCTGCCGAGACGCCGGCCAGCGACGTGCGACCGAACTCATCGATCTCGATGGCGCCGCTGGGGAGCATCCGCAGACCGAGCTGTTCCGCGAAGGGAGAGCGCTGCCGTGCGGTGGCGCTCGTCACGAAGAGTCCGTCGACCCGGACGGCATCGCCCGCGACGACCAGCACGCCGTGCTCATCCGCTGCGACGGACTCCACGGCAGCGCGGTGCACCCTGGCACCCAGCTCTTCGAGCGCCAAGAGCTGCCCATCGTCCATCTCGTCATCGAAGACGACGATGTCGGCGCCGATGGGACGCAGCATCCGCACGATGTGCTCTGCTCGGTTCCCGCCGAGCACGCCGACCGTACGGCCCGCGAACTCGTGACCATCGCAGAACGGGCAGTTGAACGCGTGCACGCCCCACAGTGCAGCCAGGCCGGGGATGCCGGGCAGATCGTCCGTCACGCCCGTCGCGAGCATGACCCGCGGTGCCTGCTCGACGGTGTCGTCATCGAACTGCACCTCGAATCCTGCCGCGACGCGCGACACCGCGGTGACCCTTTTCTCGCGAAGGTCGATGGTCTCGTACTCGTCGAGCTCCGACCGTGCGATCGCGCGAAACTCCGCTGGGGGAGTGCCGTCATTGGTCAGGACGTTGTGCATGTGCAGCACCGCGCCGTTGCGGTACTCGCCGGAATCGACGATGAGGGCCGAGCGGTGCATCCGACCCAGCGTCAGTGCCGCCTGCAGGCCGGCGGGGCCCGCTCCGATGATGATGACGTCGCGCATATGCGTCCTCCTGATGGGTCTCGGTCTTGCGATTCCTGTCAGTCTGTGACTTCATGTCAACATGAAGTCAAGCACCGAAGGGTCCTGGTCGGTGGGTGAGGTCGCTGCCCGCTTCTCCCTGCCGACGAACGTGCTGCGACACTGGGAGTCGGTCGGCCTTCTCTCTCCAGGGCGCGACACTGCAGGACGACGTCGCTACGGCCGCGACGACGCGGTGCGCGTTGCGGTCATCCTGCGCAGCAAGGCCGCCGGGATGAGCCTGGATCAGATCGAGCATCTGCTGAAGCGAGACATGGCGGGCAGGCACCGTGTGCTGCAGCAGCACATCGACGATCTCGACCGGCGCATGGCCGAGATGCGGCACTCCAAGGCGATGGCCGAGCATGCGCTGAGATGCTCGGCGCATGACATCTCCACATGCCCGCGCTTCCGCGCGGAGCTGTCCGATCTGATCGCCGAACTCCCTGAGCCGCGGTTCGGCTCAGAGCGCGCATAGGAACCGCGCGTACGATTCCCAGCGTGTCCGTGCCTGCTCGTTCCTTTCGCGGCGCCTGGCGCATCGGCGCCGCTGCGCTCGCCGCGACGCTCGCCATCGGTCTGAGCGCGTGCGCGCCCGACCCCATGGTCGAGGCGTACAAGAACGGCGATCAGAAGGCGTACACCTCCGCTGATTTCCGCGTCGAGTCGATCCCCGCAGCCGAGCGCAAGACGCCGGTCGATTTCGGCGGAGTCACCGAAGACGGCGAGAAGTTCTCGAGCGACGACATCCGCGGCGAGGTCGCCGTCGTCAACTTCTGGTACGCGGGATGCGGCCCGTGCCGCGTCGAAGCCGAAGACCTCGAGGCCACCTGGCAGAAGCACAAGGCCGACGGCGTGCAGTTCATCGGCGTGAACATCTACGACCAGGCCGACACCGCGAAGGCCTTCGCGAAGACCTACGGCGTGACCTACCCGAGCCTCATGGACGCCACCACCGGCGACGCCAAGCTCGCCTTCGCCCGGGTGACGCCGATCCAGGCGCCGCCCACCACACTCGTGCTCGACAGACAGGGCCGGGTCGCCGCGCGCATCATCGGGCCGATCGACGGCACCTCGATCCTGTCGACGCTCATCAAGGACGCCCTCGAGGAGAAGGCGTGACTCCGGATGCCGTGATCGGAGCCGGAGCGCTCTGGATCGCCATCCCGCTCGCCCTTCTCGCGGGACTCGTGTCGTTCCTGTCGCCGTGCATCCTGCCGCTCGTGCCGGGTTACCTCGGATTCCTCGGGGGAGCGGCGGGCGCCGCGTCCTCGGCACAGGTCACACCGCCCGCCGCTCAGCGCCGCCGGATGCTTCTCGGCGTCCTGCTCTTCATCGCGGGGTTCACGGTGGTGTTCGTCGCCTACACGGTGATCGGCGGCGCGGCATCCGTCTTCTTCCTCGAGTGGGGCGACCTGATCACCCGCGTCCTCGGCGGCGTGGTCGTGCTGATGGGACTGATCTTCCTCGGGCTGTTCGGCTTCGCGCAGCGTGAGTACAAGATGCAGGTCGACTCGACCGCTGGTCTCATCGGCGCGCCGCTGCTCGGCTTCACCCTCGCGATCGGCTGGGCGCCGTGCACCGGCCCGACGCTCGGTGCGATCATCAGCGTCGGCTGGACCCTGGGCGACCCGTGGCGTGCCGGGCTGCTCGGCGTCGCGTACTCGCTCGGCCTCGGCATCCCGTTCCTGCTCGTCGCGCTCGGCTTCGGCTGGGCGACCAGCGCGACCGCCTTCATGCGTCGCCACATCCGCATCGTCAACATCGTCGGCGGCGCGCTGCTGATCGTGCTCGGTCTGCTGATGGTCACCGGCGTGTGGTCCCAGATCATGTCTCGACTCACGGCGGTGATGAGCAGTGTCATCCTCCCCCTCTGATCGCTCCGAGGGCACGGCGGCGGCATCCGACCCGCTGCGTCCCTCCGATCACATCGACTCGGCAGCGGTCGACGACGAGATCACCCAGCCCAGGCTGGGTGCCGTCGGCTGGCTGCGGTGGGGCTGGCGCCAGCTGACGTCCATGCGCGTCGCGCTGGTGCTTCTGCTCCTGCTCGCCATCGCGGCGATCCCCGGATCGGTGTTCCCGCAGCGCACCGCCGACCCCAACGGCGTGGTGCAGTACAAGCAGAACAACCCCGAGATCTTCCCGGCGCTCGATGCCCTCAGCATGTTCGACGTGTACTCGTCGCCGTGGTTCTCGGCCATCTACCTGCTGCTGTTCATCTCGCTGATCGGCTGCATCATCCCGCGCATCAAGCACCACGCCAAGGCGCTGCGCGCTCTGCCGCCACGCACCCCGGCGCGGCTCGGCCGGCTCGAGCACCACCGGTCGGCGACGCGCGAGAACGGCGACGCGGCCGCCGCGATCGATGTCGCCGAGAAGCAGCTGAAGTCCCTCGGCTACCGCGTCGCACGCTACGACCGCGGCCGGACGTGGTCGGTCTCGGCCGAGCGCGGCTACTGGCGCGAGACCGGCAACCTGCTCTTCCACATCGCCCTCGTGGGCGTGCTCGTCACCGTCGGCCTCGGCGGCGGGTTCGCGTACACCGGTCAGCGCGTGGTCATCGAGGGCGCCAGCTACGTCAACACCCTGATCGACTACAACTCGATCAACCGGGGCCGTTTCGTCGCCGACGACTCGCTCCAGCCGTACGCGCTGACCCTCGACTCGTTCGACGTCACCTACGAGGACTTCGGCACGCCCGGTGCCGGTCAGGCCGGCAACTTCGCCGCCAACCTCTCGGTGCGAAACGTCGACGGCTCGACCAGCAAGGGCACCGTGCGCGTCAACCACCCGTTGCACGTGGGCGGCGACAGCATCTATCTGCTCGGAAACGGCTATGCGCCCACCATCACCGTGCGCAATGCCGAAGGCGAGAAGGTGTTCAGCGGCCCGGTGGAGTTCCTGCCGCAGGACAGTGCGATGACCTCGCTGGGCGTGGTCAAGATCACCGACGGCATGCCCGAGCAGCTCGGCATGATCGGGTTCCTGTACCCGACGCCGCTGAAGATGAAGAGCGGGGCGTACACCTCGGTGCACGGCGCACTGAACCTGCCGCTGCTGACTCTCGACGTCTACCAGGGAGACCTCGGCGTCGACGGCGGCAAGGCGGTCTCGGTGTTCGAGCTGAACACCGACGGCCTCGAGAAGCTCAACGGCCGCACCACCGACACGAAGTCGATCGAGCTGCAGCCCGGCGAGACGGCTGACCTGCCCGACGGTCTCGGTACGGTCACGTTCGAGAACATGTCGCCGGAGGGCGCGAAAGGCACCCTGCAGTCGGTCAAGCGCTATGTCTCGCTGCAGATCCATCACGACGCCTCGGCGCCGTGGGTGCTGGCGTTCGCGCTGCTCGCCCTCGGCGGCCTGGGGGTCGCCCTCTTCGTGCCGCGTCGGCGCATGTGGGTGAAGGCCACCGCCGCCGACGACGAAATCCACCTCGAGTACGCCGCGCTCGCGCGCGGTGACGATCCCACCCTCGCCGCCGCCGTGGACGACCTCGTCCGCGGACACGAGCGGCTTCTCGAAGCGGCCGTGCCCGAAGGCGCGACCCCCGCACAGGGAGACTGACACATGCCCGACCTCGATTCGATCTCGATCCTCACGCTGTGGACGGCCATCGCCGTCTACGCCGGCTCGTTCATCGCCTACGCCTTCGACCTCGCTCGTCGCTCCTCGGCGACGACCGCCGAGGTCGAGACGCCGGTGCTGGTCGCGGCCGGCGGAGCGGATGCCCGTGGCGCCGGCTCACCGGCATCCGGAACCGCCGCACGCGGCGCAGGGAAGAGCGGCGCGCCACGCTACATCTTCGCCCGCATCGGCACGGCGCTGGCCATCCTCGGCTGGCTGTTCCACCTCGTCTCGACGCTGACTCGCGGCTTCGCCGCCGGACGCGTGCCCTGGGCGAACCTGTACGAGTTCGCGATGGTCGGCACGCTGCTGATCATGGCCGTCTACCTGGTGGTGCTCACCCGCATCGACCTGCGCTACCTCGGCACATTCATCTCGGGCCTCGTCGTCGTGCTGCTCGGAGCCGCCGCCGCGAACTTCTACGTCTCGGTCACGCCGCTGGTCGACCCGCTGAAGTCGGTCTGGCTCGTGATCCATGTGTTCGTGGCCTCGCTGTCGACCGCGCTGTTCGCCCTCGCGTTCGCCCTGTCGGTCATGCAGCTCATGCAGTCGCGGCGCGAGCGTCGCATCGCCGAAGGAGTCGAGAGCGCCGGCCCGGGGTTCCTGCGCACGCTGCCGAACACGGTGCGCCTCGAGAACATGGCCTACCACTTCACCGTCGTCGGCTTCATCTTCTGGACCTTCACCCTGATCGCCGGCTCCATCTGGGCCCAGGACGCCTGGGGTCGCTACTGGGGCTTCGACGTCAAGGAGACCTGGACCTTCATCATCTGGGTGCTCTACGCCGGGTACATCCACGCCCGCGCGACGCGCGGCTGGCGCGGCAACCCCTCGGCCTGGCTGTCGATCACCGGCTTCACCGCCGTGATCTTCAACTTCGCGATCGTGAACGTCTTCTTCAAGGGCCTGCACGCGTACTCCGGCCTGAGCTGAGCTGAGCTGAGCTGAGCTGAGCACTTGGCCTGGGCCTTTGGCCCTTGCGCCGCGCGGAGGTAGGGGAACGCGCGGAGGTAGGAAGATATCCGCTGATTCGTCCTACCTGGGCGCGTTGGCCTACCTCGGGCGAGTGATCAGGTCGGGCAGTGAGCTTGTGCGGATGCTGGGGACCCGGGGTGCCCCGGCGGGCGGACCTTCCCCGGTCCGGTGCCTCGCTCGCGGCGGTGCCTCTTGCGCCCGCGCGGAGGTAGGGGAACGCGCGGAGGTAGGAAGATACCCGCTGATTCGTCCTACCTGGGCGCGTTGGCCTACCTCGGATGAGTGCGGCTCCGCGAACGGGCATTCCCACGAGGCGAGAGCCCGAGAGCGAGACCGCACGGACGCAGGCGAACAAGCGAGGGTAGGACGCGGATGGTCGGATCCGTCCTACCCTCGTGTGTTCGCCTGAGCCCGAAGAGTCAGGCGGCAGAACCCGGATGCTACGCGGCGGCCAGCACGGCCTTCGCGGAAGTCGTGCGCCGGGTCGCCACGGCGATGGTCGCCATACCGAGCGAGAGCACCGCCCAGACGACCAGGCCGGCGAAGGCGGCGCCGCTCGGCTCGATCAGTCCGCTCAGCGCGGGTGCCGTAGGCATCGCGGCTCCGAGACTCGCGAGCCAGTCGGGAACCGTCGAGATGAGACTTGTCGCGAATGCCAGCACGCCGACCAGCGCGCTGATCCAGCGACCGATGCCGCCGAGCACGGCGACGAGCGCCTGGTTGACCGCCGCGAACGCGATGCCGGCGACCACAGCGAAGCCCGCGAAGCCCCACCATGTTGCGGCGTCGTACTGCACGACGAGCTGCACCACCAGCGAGACCAGCAGACCCTGAGCCGCGCCGATCACCGCGGCAGGCCAGTAGCCGCGCAGCACCATGCCGGCCGACGAGCGGCGCGACGTGAGCGCGCGGCCCGGAACAGCCCGCAGCACGACGAACGACGCCAGCGCGCCGAACCACAGCACGACCGCCGACAGCAGGGGAATCGTCGCCGGTCCGAAGAAGTCGTTCGAGTCGGAACTCGAGGTGACCGGGTCGGCGATCACCGAGGCGAGCGACGTCGACTGCTCGTCGTCGAACGAGGGCAGCGAGGTCGAGGCGGTGTGCAGGCCCTCGGCGAGATCGCCGGTGCCGGATGCCAGCTGGTCGAGTCCGCCGCTGAGCTCACGAGCCCCGCCACCGAGGGCGGTGATGCCGTCCCCGAGCTGCGAGGCGCCCGAGGCGAGGCCGGATGCCCCGGTCGCCGACTGCCCGACGCCGTCGGCGAGCTGCCCGAGTCCGCCGCCGAGCTGGGATGCCGCCGTGCCGGCCGTCCGCAGCTGCCCGGCGATGGCCTTCGGTGCTTCGGCGCTCAGCTGTGTGAGTCCGTCCGCTGTTCCCGCGGCGGCCTGAGCGGCACCAGCCGCGCCGGCTTGCAGAGCAGGGAGACCCTCCTGCTGATCGGTTTGGAGCATCTGCAGCGCACCACAGACCTGGTCCCCGGAAGGGTCGACTCCGGGTGCCCGGGTCGAGCACAGCGCGACGAGGTCGTCGATGCCACCCGAGAGCTTCGCGACTCCGCTGTTCACCCCTGCGGTGGCCTGCTTCGCTCCGTTTGCGGCGTCCAGCAGCTGACCCGGCACCAGCCCACCGTTCTCCAGCTCCGCCGCACCCGAGATCAGACCCTGCCCGAGCTGCGTGGCACCCGAACCCGCCTCGCGTGCCTTGCCTGCGATCGTGTTCAGGCCACCGGCCAATTCACCCGCGCCGTCCGCGAGCTTGTTCGCCCCGTCGGCCAGCTGCGCCGCACCACCGGGGATCTCGGCGGCGCCGTCCGCTGCCGAACGTGCACCGTCGGCGAGCTGGTCGGCGCCGTCGGCGGCATCGCCGATCTGGTCGCCGATGGTCTTGAAGCCGATCAGCACGTTGCCGACCGTCGCCTCGCTCACCATCGTGCCGAGGGTCGACGCGGCGACGGAGGCGATCTGCTGGCTGATCAGCCCGTCAGCCACGCGGCCGTCGGGCGGTGTCGTCACGCTGATCTCGGCCTGCTCTGCCGAACCGTCGCCGTCCTGCAAGGCGACGCCCGCCGAGGTCGCGTCCTTCGAGAACGACTTCGGGATCGTCACGACCGCCTGATACCGGCCATCGGCCATGCCCTCGGCCGCGTCATCCTCGTTCGAGATGACCCACGTCAGGTTCGAGTCGAGCTCATCCGAGCCCTCCACGAGACCGGCGGCGAGCTGGCGGCCGAGCGGGGTGTACTGCCCGTCGATCGTGACCGGCTTGTCGAGGTTGACGACCGCGGCGGTCATCTCCTCGAGCCGGTCGGTCGGGTTGTGCAGGGCCGCTACGAGGATCCCGCCGATCATCGCGGGCAGCAGCAGCACGCCGATCAGGGTCAGCCAGGTGATCGGCCGGCGCGAGCGTGCGCGTTCGATGGGGAGAGTCATGCGGTCACCTCGGTCGAGTCGGAGGTCGGGATGTCTGTGCTCTCGCGCAGATCGGAGACGGATGCCACGGATCGGCCGGCATCGGCGAGGAGGCGCTGCGCGGCATCCGGGTCGGTCGTGGTGAAGATGACCGCGAGGTCGTCGCCGGCGTCGCGCAGCCGCGCGGTCAGCTGATCGCGATCGGATGCCGAGATGCGCTCGACTCCGTCGAGGACCACGAGGCCGGTCCGTCCGCGCAGCGCTTCGCCGAGCTGGGCGCGGGCGTCCTGCCCGTCGAGCAGGGCCACGCCGACGTGCGCGCGCACCCACGCCGAGCGGCCGGGCAGCAGATGCCCGGTGACGCGCAGCTTTCCGGCATCCGGCTTCACCCGTCCTGCCAGCACGAGAGCGAGGGTGCGCAGGGCGTGACGCGTCGTGCCGGTGACGACCAGCGCACCTCCCGGCGCAAGCCGCAGATGCGCGCCGTGGATGCCGGCGTCGTCGACGACCAGATCGTCGGCGGCGAGGATGCTGTCGTCACCCGGCCACGCGTCGAGCGCGCGCTCGCGCTCGACCGCCTCGCCCTCGATGTCGACGTGCGGCAGGATGCGCTGCATCCACCGCGGGATGCTCCATGCGCGGTCGCCGAGGATCGCCATCACCGCGGGAATCAGCGTCATGCGTACGACGAAGGCGTCGATCGCGATGCCCGCCGCGAGCCCCAGCGCGATCGGCTTGAGCGACGAGTCCCCCTCCGGCACGAACGCGACGAAGACAGCGAACATGATGAGTGCCGCGGCAGTCACGACTCGGGCCGTGCCCGAGAAGCCTGAGCGCACGGCCTCGACAGCCTGGGCGCGGCCCGAGCCCTTCGAGTGCACGAAGTCCTCGCGCATTCGCGAGACGAGGAACACCTGGTAGTCCATCGCCAGACCGAACAGCACGCCCATGAGCACGATCGGCATGAAGCTGATGATCGGGCCGGTTCGCGCCACGTGCAGGGCGTCGGCGAACCACCCCCACTCGAACACGGCGGCGACGACCCCGAAGGCGGCGAGGATCGAGAGCAGGTAGCCGATCGCGGCGGTGATCGGGACCCAGATCGAGCGGAACACGATGGCGAGCAGGATCAGCGACAGGCCGATCACGAAGACTCCGAACGGCAGCAGTGCGGCGCCGAGCTGGTCGGAGATGTCGATCGCGACGGCGGTGAACCCGGTGACCTTCAGGTCGATGCCGTACTCGTTGAGCCACTCGTCGTGGTGGGAGCGCAGCTCGCGCACGAGGTCGCTGGTCGCGGCGTCGTCCGGCGCCGTCTTGGGGATGATCTGCACGATGCCGGTGTCGGCCGTCTCGTTCGGCGTGGCGAGAGCGACCTCGCGCACACCGGGGAGCTTCTCGACCTCGTCGCCGAGCTCCTGCATGAGGTTCAGCGGGTCGGTGGAGGTGACGATCGTGCCGGTGAGGATCAGCGGGCCGTTGAAACCGGGACCGAACTCCTCGGCGGTGAGGTCGTAGCTGACCCGTGCCTCCGACCCCTTGGGCAGCACGCCGGCGTTGGGCAGGGCGAGATTGAGGCTGAGAGCCGGGATCGCCACGATGCCGAGGCCGACGATCACGGCCGAGGCGACGATGATCGGACGCTTCGTGATGGCATCCACCCAGCGGCGCGAGAAGGTGGGGCGCGGTGCGGCATCCGCCTTCCGGTGCGCACGACGCGGCCGACCCGCGACGCGGCCTTTCAGGAGCCCGAGCATCGCGGGTGTGAGCGTGACCGAGATCGCGACGGCGATCGCGACGGCGACGGAGGCGGCGATGCCCATCGTGGTCAGGAACGGGATGCCCGCGAAGCCGAGCCCGATCAGGGCGATGAGCACGGTGACGCCGGCGAACACGACGGCGGAGCCCGCCGTGCCCACGGCGCGGGCCGCCGACTCCTCCGGGTGGATGCCGTCGCGCACCTGGTCCTGGTGGCGCGCGACGATGAACAGCGCATAGTCGATTCCGACCGCGAGGCCGAGCATGAGCGCGAGCAGGGGAGTGGTCGACGAGACGGTCGCGAAGGCCGTGGCGGCGAAGATGCCGGCCATCGAGATGCCGACGCCGAGCACGGCGGTCAGCAGCGGCAGACCCGCGACGACGAACGAGCGGAAGGTGACGATCAGCACGAGCAGGGCGATGAGCAATCCGATCGCCTCGGTGATCGTCACGGTGGGGATCGACGAGGCGAACAGGTCGCCGCCGAGAGCCGTCTGCGATCCGTCCGGCAGCGCCGCGCCGAGGTCGTCGACCTGCTGCTGCAGCTCGTCTTTGACGCTGTCGGGCACATCGGTCGACTGCCCGTCGAACTGCAGGCGCACGATGGCGGCGGTCTTCTCGGCGTTGATCATGCCGGAGATGTTCTCGTCGTAGGGCGAGGTCACGGCGAGCACGCCGTCGATGCGCTCGAGATCCCGGACGGTGCTCTCGATGCCGTCGCGGTAGCCGGCATCGGTGATGTCATCGCCGTCCGCTGCCACCACGATGAACTGGGCGTTTGTGCCGCTCACCTGCGGGAAGGTGCGCTGCAGCTGCTCGAGTCCGGCCTGCGACTCGGTGCCGGGGATCGAGAACGTGTTGTCGGTGCCCGCGCCGAGCCCCAGGGCGCCGCCGCCGGCCACGCCGAGCACGATCAGCCAGGCGACGAGCACACGCCAGGGGTGGCGGAACGACCAGCGGCCGAGCGAGGAGAGAAGGGTGGACACGCGGCCTCCGCAGAATCTCGATACACAGATGTATTGAATACGTAGATGTATCGTAAGGGCATCGGGGTGCCGGATGCTGTGCGCCCGATGTGAAGGAGGAGTCGATGTCGACGACGCGGAGCCGTGAGAACACCCGCGCGCGCCTGCTCGAGGCGGCTGCGCAGGTGTTCGCCGAGGTCGGTCTCGAGGGTGCCACCGTCGAGGCGGTCTGCGAGCGGGCGGGCTTCACCCGCGGCGCGTTCTATTCGAACTTCGACTCGAAGGACGCCCTGTTCCTCGAGCTCGCCGCCTCGGTCGGTGAGGCCCGCCTGCAGGCCGTGCGCGAGCGCGTCTCGGCCCTCGTCGGCGAGAACGCCATCGACGACTGCGACCCGGCCGACCTCGTGCAGCAGATCATGGACTCCGGGGCCGACGACCGCATGGGCGTGATGATGATGAGCGAGATCCGCATCCGCGCGCTGCGCGACCCGTCGTTCGCCGCGGCCTACCTCGCGCAGGAGAACGAGATGATGCACAGCATCGTCGCGATCATCCAGGAGATCGTCGAGTCCGGGCAGATCGCCCTGCGCATCGACGCGGAGGAGGCGGCCCGGCTGCTGATGATCGTGTGGGAGGGGATGAGCGTGCGCAGCGCTATGAACGGCGACGATTCCCACCGCCTGCGCCGCGCGGGCAGCGAGGCCCTCGGCCGGATGGTCGAGCTGATCCGGGCCTAGTCGTCGCCGCGGGCATCCAGCACGGCGTGGCAGCGTTCCAGTCGCGCCAGCCACCACTCGCGCCGGTCGGTCGGCGCTTCCAGGCGCGCCAGCGCCGTGGCATCCGGAATCACCCGCGCGGCCGACACCGACCCGCCCACCGGGCGCGCGTCGGCGACGTCGTCGGCGAACAGCGACGCGGTGCCGAGTCCGCAGTCGAACTCGAGTGCCGGGAGGGATGCCGCCAGCGCCGCGCCCTGTGACAGACCGACCGCGGTGTCGAGCGCGCTCGAGACGACCGCCGGCAGGCCGGCGTGGGCGACGATGTCGAGCGCGCGCCGGATGCCGCCGAGCGGCTGCGCCTTGATGACGATCAGGTCCGCGGCACGGGCCCGCGCGACGGCCAGCGGGTCGTCGTCCTTGCGGATGCTCTCGTCGGCCGCGATCGGGATGCCCATGTGCTTCACGCGGCGACGCAGATCCGCGAGCTCGCCGACCGACGCGCAGGGCTGCTCGGCGTACTCCAGATCGAACTCCGCCAGGGCGTGGATCGCGCGCTCGGCCTCGTCGACGTTCCAGCCGGCGTTCGCGTCGATGCGGATCCGGCCCTCGGGCCCCATCTGCTCGCGCACGGCGCACACGCGGGCGATGTCGTCGGCGAGCACCTGGCCGTGTTCGGCCACCTTGACCTTGGCGGTGCGGCATCCGTCGAACCGGGCGAGCACCTCCGGCACGCGCGCCGCCTCGACGGCGGGCACGGTGGCGTTGACGGGGACCCGGTCGCGAAGAGGCGCGGGCTGCTCGTGCCAGGCGAAGTCGATGGCCGCGGAGAGCCAGGTCGTGGCCTCGGCATCCGCGTACTCGACGAAGGGGGAGAACTCCGCCCAGCCCTGCGGGCCCTCGAACAGCACCGCCTCGCGCACGTCGACGCCGCGGAAGCGGGTGTTCATTGGCAGGGCGACCACCCGGGCGGTGGCGAGCAGGTCGGCGAGCGGCGGTGTCATGCGTCCATCATGCCTGCACGGGGTCCCGCCCGGACGCTCTCTACTCGAGGCGTTGGGCATCAATATGTCATTGACAATGGTGTGTATTACACAATATAGTGATCGACATGAGCGAGAACGAGTTCGACGGTCATCTGCAGGAGCTGCGGCGCGGCACGATCGTGCTCGCCAGCCTGCAGCTGCTGCGCACCCCGGGCTATGGGTACGGGCTGCTCGAGCAGCTGGCATCCGCCTGTTTCCCCACCGACGCGAACACGCTCTACCCGCTGCTGCGCCGACTCGAGAAGCAGGGCTATCTCGACAGCGAGTGGAACACCGACGAGGCGAGGCCTCGCAAGTTCTACCGCACCTCCGAGGCGGGCGTCCGCCTCGCCACGACCTTGACTCAGGAGGTCGCGGCCATCGCCGCCGCGACCGCCGCGCTCCGCGACGAGGAGAACTGACATGACCGCCACACTGACCGACCGGTACATCGCCGCCACCGTGCGCAGCCTTCCCGCGGGACTGCAGACGGAGGTGCGCGACGAACTGCGCGCCTCGATCGCGGATGCCGTCGATGCGCGTACTGAGAACGGCGAGCCGCTCGAGCACGCCGAGCATGCCGTGCTCACCGAGCTGGGTGACCCCGCGGCGCTCGCCGCCGGGTACGCCGACCGGCCGCTGCACCTGATCGGGCCGAAGTACTACCTGACCTGGTGGCGGCTGCTGAAGATCCTGCTCGCCGTCGTGCCCGCCTGCTCCTTCGGCGGGGTCGCGATCGCGCAGGCGCTGGCGGGTGCGGGAATCGGCGAGATCATCGGCGAGGCGATCGTCGTCGTGCTCTCGGTGATCGTGCACGTGTCGTTCTGGACCACTCTGGTCTTCTTCGTGCTCGAGCGCACCGGCGCCGACGCCGGCGCGAAGTGGAGCCTCGACCAGCTGCCCGAAGACCCGCACGACGGCACCGGTCGCGCCGACCTGATCGTCTCGCTGGTCATGCTCGCGCTGTTCGCCGGGGCGGTGCTGTGGGACCAGCTGCGCGGCTGGGCGCCCTCCGCGGGCGAGCCGCTGTCGATTCTCAACCCCGCTCTGTGGCCCTGGGGCATCGGCGCTCTGCTCGCCCTGCTGGTCGCCGAGGCGGCGCTTGCGATCGCCGTCCACGCCCGCGGACATTGGACTATGACTTTCGCGTGGATCAACGCGGCGCTGGCCGCAGTCGTGATGGTGCTCGGGCTGACCGCTCTCGTGCGGGGTGCGCTGTACAACCCGCGCTTCGTCGACGAGGTGTTCGCGGGCAACGGCGTGAATGACGACGCGTTGATCGTGCTCGCGGTTCTCACCGGCTTCGCGATCGTGGGCATCACGCTCGGCGACATGATCGACGGCTGGCGCAAGGCCGCCCGCGCCCGCCTGGCCCGCTGATCCGCGGCCGCCCTCCCGCCGGCGTTCGCCCCCACGCGTTCGCACCCACCCGCGAGCGTCGAGACCCCCAGATGTCGAGACCTCCGGATAACGCCGAGACCCCCACCTGCGGACGTTCCGAAGTGGGGGTCTCGGCGCAGAAGTGGGGGTCTCGGCGCAGAAGAAAGCGCCGGGGCGGCGGCGGATGCCGGGGTCAGCCCGTCGTGACGCTCTCGATCACGACGGGGGTCTTCGGAGCTCCGTCGGATCCGCCGTCGGCGGTTCCGGCGGCGGCGACGTCGGCCACGACCGCGGTGGATGCCTCGTCGAGGTGACCGAACACGGCGTAGTTCGGCGGCAGCTGGCTGTCGGCGTAGACGATGAAGAACTGGGAGCCATTCGTGTCGGGCCCGGCGTTCGCCATCGCGAGCGTGCCGGCCTCATACGTCTCCGACCCGTCGAGCTCGTCGGCGAACGAGTAGCCCGGGCCACCCGTTCCCTTGGCGCTCGGGTCGCCGCACTGCAGCACGAAGATGCCGTCGGTGGTGAGGCGGTGGCAGGTCGTGCCGTCGAAATAGCCCTGCTCGGCGAGTGAGAGGAAGCTGTTCACGGTGCACGGCGTCTTCGCCGCGTCGAGCGTCATCTTCAGCTGGCCGACACCCGTCGCGACCGTGATGGGCACCTCGGCGGTCTCGGAAGGCTCAGCAGCGGGCGCGTCGACCTTCTTCGACGCCGGGCGCCCGTCTTCTGGATAGGAGCAGGTTCCGGATGCCTCGGTCGCGGACGACGACGGCGCGGGGCCCGATGAGCCCGAATCTGCGGCATCCGGATTCGACGCGCAGCCCGTCAGGGCGAGCGCCGCAGCGGCGGTGAGAGCGAGCACGGAACGGCGGAGGTGAGTTGTCAGGCGCACGCCACGATCGTACGCGAGCCGACCATGGGGGTCCGGTCGCACCTGTCCGGCGGTTGATTAGGCTGAGAGCCGTGACCGCCGACTTCGTCTCCGACATCTTCGACCCGTCCGAGTGGCAGCTCGCGCCCGGTGCCGAGGACTACACCGACATCACCGCGCACGTGTCGCGCGACGGGGGAGTCGCGCGCATCGCGTTCGACCGGCCCGAGGTGCGCAACGCGTTTCGCCCGCACACGGTCGACGAGCTCTACCGGGCCCTCGACATCGCTCGGCAGGCTCCCCGCATCGGCGCCGTGCTGCTCACCGGCAACGGCCCGAGCCCGAAGGACGGCGGCTGGGCGTTCTGCTCGGGCGGCGACCAGCGCATCCGCGGCCGCGACGGATACAAGTACAGCGAGTCCACGACCGAGGTGCACGACACTGCGCGCGCCGGGCGTCTGCACATCCTCGAGGTGCAGCGGCTGATCCGGTTCATGCCCAAGGTCGTCATCGCCGTCGTCCCGGGGTGGGCCGCCGGTGGCGGACACTCGCTGCACGTCGTGTGCGATCTCACCATTGCGAGCGCCGAGCACGGCCGGTTCAAGCAGACGGATGCCGACGTGGGCAGCTTCGACGCCGGCTACGGCTCGGCGTACATGGCGCGCCAGACGGGGCAGAAGATCGCCCGCGAGGTGTTCTTCCTCGCCGAGGAGTACTCAGCGCAGCGCGCCTACGAGATGGGTGCGGTGAACCGCGTCGTGCCGCATGCCGACCTCGAGCGGGAGGCGCTGGCGATGGCCCGCACGATCCTGACCAAGTCGCCCACCGCGATCCGGATGCTGAAGTTCGCCTTCAACGCCGTCGACGATGGGCTCGTCGGGCAGCAGGTGTTCGCCGGCGAGGCCACCCGCCTCGCATACGGCACCGATGAGGCCGTCGAAGGCCGCGACTCGTTCCTGCAGAAGCGCGACCCGGACTGGTCGCCCTTCCCGTATCACTTCTGAGCTCATGGCCGGCGTGAGTCTGCGGGTGACCGACGGCACGGACGCCGCCGCGGTGCGGCATGCTCTGCCGGCCACGCTCGACGGATCGAGCCCGCTGGCCCTCGGCTTCGAGCCGTCGCCCGGCGACCTCGTGCCCGACGGAACCGCCGTCGTCATCGCGACCTCCGGCTCGAGTGGGATCCCGAAACGGGTCGTGCTCAGTGCCGCTGCACTGAGCGCGAGCGCGACTGCGACCGCCGCACGGATCGGCTCGGGGCAGTGGATGCTCGCGCTGCCCGCTGCGTACATCGCCGGCGTGCAGGTGCTCGCGCGTTCGCTGCTCGCCGGCCACGAGCCGGTGCTGCTCGACGGTCGGTTCACGGTCGACTCGTTCGTCGACGCGACGGAGCGGATGCGCGACGACGTGCACCGCTTCACTTCGTTCGTGCCGGCCCAGCTGGCCACGCTGCTCGACGCGACGGAGTCACGACCCGAGGTGCGCGCCGCGCTCGGGTCGTATCGGGCGATCCTCGTCGGAGGCCAGGCGCTGCCCGAGCCGCTGCGCGCGCGTGCCGTCGCGGCGGGCGCGCGGATCGTGCGCACCTACGGCTCGAGTGAGACCGCAGGCGGATGCGTGTACGACGGCATCCCGCTCGACGGCGTGCGACTGGCCGAGGTCGGCGGCGAGGTGCGCATCAGCGGACCCATGCTCGCCGACGGATACCTCGGCGACGCCGAGCGCACAGAGCAGGTGTTCATCACCGCCCTCGACGGCGACCGGTGGTACCGCACCGGGGACGCGGGCACGATCGGGGAGGACGGACGTCTCGCCGTCACCGGCCGGATCGACAACGTGATTGTGTCGGGCGGCATCAACGTGTCACTCGACCGCGTCGAGCGGATCGTCCGCGGCATCCCAGGCCTGGAGCAGGCGGTCGTCGTCGGCATGCCGGATGAGCGCTGGGGAGAGGCATCCGTCATCTTCCTCGCCGCCGGCATCGGCGATGTCGAGGAGATGTTCGAGGAGGCCCGTGCTCTCGTCTCGGCCGAGATCGGCCCGCACGCGCGTCCCGCCCAGCTCGAAGTCTCTCCCGAGCTGCCCACCCTGGCATCCGGCAAGCCCGACCGCGAGATTCTGCGCCGGATGGCCCGCGACTGAGCTCGAGGTCCCCCTCCGCAGGTCCCATTTGGCTGCCTCTGGACGCTCGGAGGCGGCCGTTCGGGCCCAGTCCCGCGGCGAGGGATGAGGGGACGCGACGCACCGGGATACATCTGCAGGCGGACGCGCCACGCCTCGCGCTCCCGTAGCGTGAAGGGGTGATCCGCCGCATCCCGACGACCTGGCTCGCACTCGACATCGTCGGGGCGATCGTCGGCCTGCTGATCACGCTGCCGCTCTCGCTGACCTTCAGCGCCGGACAGATGAGCTTCTGGCTGTCAGACACTCGCGCGACAGTCGCGCTCGTCGTCGTGTCGCTGCTGGTCTGGGGCGCCGTGGCGATCAGCCGCCTGACGCCGCCGATCGCCCTGATCCTGGCCTGGGCAGGGGCGCTCCTGCAGATGGCCGCGGGGCTGCCACCGGGGCCGGTCGACGTGGCGATCTTCGGGGTGCTCTTCGCCACATCCGCCTGGGGCACGAAGCAGATGCTCTGGCTCGGCGGAGCCTCGGCCGTCGGTGGGGGAGTGCTCGGCGGTCTCTACATCGGCCTCCTGCAGTACGACTTCGGCACGATCACGGCCCCCGCGCCCATCGAGATGCGCCTGCTTCTGCTCAGTGTGACCATGGGCCTGACAATCGTGCTGTCGCTGGCCTTGGCCTGGGGTGCCGGCCTGCTGTGGCGGCTGGTGCGGCAGAGCAGCGCGAACCGCGAGGCGCAGCAGCGCGCCGAGAGAGCCGCTGCCGAAGAGCAGGAGCGGGTGCGCATCGCCCGCGACATGCATGACATCGTGGCGCACTCCCTCGCCGTGGTCATCGCGCAGTCCGACGGTGCGCGCTACGCCGCGGCAGCGAAGCCCGAGCTCGCTCAGGAGGCGCTGGTCACGATCGCGCAGACCGCACGTGGCGCGCTGTCGGATGTGCGGATGCTGCTCACCCAGCTGCGTCATCGGCAGGGAGACGGCCCGCAGCCCACGCTCGCCGACCTCGAAGCCCTGTTCGCCCAGGTGCGGCAGGCCGGCGTCGAGCCGCGGGTGACGGTCGACCCGATGCCGCCGGCTGAGCCACCGGGGGCGATCCAGCTCGCCGTCTACCGCATCCTGCAGGAGGCGCTCACCAACGCGATCCGCCACGGCGGGGGCGATGTCGATGTGCGTCTGTCGTGGTTCGCGGATCGGGTCGAGGTCGCCGTGCGCAACCGCATCCCGCCGTCGAAGCAGGCCATGCCGGGCGGGCCACCCGCCAACACCGGCGGGCATGGACTCATCGGCATGCGCGAGCGTGCGCAGCTGGCCGGCGGATCGCTTACGGTGCAACATGAACCGGCCTGGTTCACGGTGCGCGCTACGCTTCCGATCGGCCCCTCGGCGAACTGAGTGGCCGAAGACGACCAGGAGGTCCAGATGATCAGGGTCGTGCTCGTCGACGATCAGGCGCTGTTCCGCGCGGGCGTGCGGATGCTCGTCTCGTCGCAGCCCGACATGGATGTCGTCGGCGAAGCCGGTGACGGCAGGGAGGCGCTCGAGGTCATCGCCCGCACTCGCCCCGACGTGGTGCTGATGGACATCCGGATGCCTGTGATGGACGGCCTGACGGCCGCCGCCGAGCTGCTCGCCCAGCCCGACCCGCCGCGGGTCGTCATGCTCACCACCTTCGACCTCGACGAAGCGGCGGCGCGGGCGATCCAGCGCGGAGCCAGCGGGTTCCTGCTCAAGGACGCCGACCCCGAGTTCCTGCTCGCAGCCATCCGCACAGTCAAGTCCGGATCGAGTGTGATCGCGGCATCCGCCACCCGCGAGCTGTTCGCGCACTTCACCGCCGAGACGAAACCGGTGCCTCCGGAGTACGCCGATCTCACCGACCGCGAGCGCGAGATCTTCGCCCTTGCCGCGCGGGGACTGTCGAACTCCGAGATCGCGGCGCGCGAATTCCTCAGCGAAGCGACCGTGAAGACCCACATCAGCCGCATCCTCGGCAAGCTGCGCCTCCGCGACCGCGTGCAGCTGGTCGTCTTCGCCTTCGAGCACGGCCTCGCCTGACACGACGTACGCCGACGGCCGCCGCGGATCATCCTCGCGATGTATCCGGATGCCACCCCGGGGCCGATGTGCCGAGGCAGGCCCGGAAAATAGCGTCGAAGCATGGAGATCACCACCTCGGACCTCGGCCTCGCCGCTCGCGTCCAGCACCTCACCAAGACCTACGGAGCCGGAGCCGCCGGCGTCCGCGCGCTCGATGACGTCAGCGTCGGCATCCGTCGCGGTCAGTTCACTGCGATCATGGGCCCGTCCGGATCGGGCAAGTCCACCCTCATGCACATCATGGCCGGCCTCGACGCCCCCACCGAGGGACGCGCATGGATCGGAGACACCGAGATCACCGGCCTCGGCGACCTGGAGATGACCGTTCTGCGCCGTCGTCGCGTCGGGTTCATCTTCCAGGCGTTCAACCTCGTACCCACCCTCGACGCGCTCGGCAACATCCTGCTGCCCTTCGAGCTCGACGGGCGCCGGCCGACAGTCATCGAGCGGGCGCGCATCGACGGTCTCGTGGAGCGCCTCGGCTTGGCATCCCGACTCACGCACCGGCCGCACGAGCTCTCGGGCGGACAGCAGCAGCGCGTCGCGATCGCCCGCGCGCTCGCCACCGCTCCCGACCTCGTCTTCGCCGACGAGCCGACCGGGAACCTCGACTCCCGCAGCGGACGAGAGGTGCTCGGGCTGCTCGCGAGCGCGAGCCGCGAGCACGGACAGTCGATCGCGATGGTGACGCACGACGCGATCGCCGCGAGTCACGCCGACCGCGTGCTGTTCCTCGGTGACGGCCGCATCACCGCCGACCACCCGAAGCAGACCGCCGAGCAGATCGCCGCGCACATGCTCGCCGCGGAGGTGGCGGCGTGAGCGCGTCTGCAGCGACGATGTCGCGTCTCGAGCAGAACCGCCCGGCCGCGGGTCGCCTCGGCTGGCTGCGCGAGCGGGGGATGGGAGCCACCGTTCTCGTGTCGGCGCTCGCCGCCGCCTTCGGCGTGATCCTCGTCGAGGTGACCGCCTACATCGGCGCGGTGCTGCAGTCCGATCCGTTCATCGGCGACAGCGAGGTGCTCGCGATCGTCGTGGCCATCCTGTCGGTGCTGCTGGTCGGGGTCGCGATGTACGTGGCGGCGATCGTCACCGCGAACACCTTTTCGACGATCATCGCCGGGCGCACGCGGCGCATCGCTCTGCTGCGCCTGATCGGCGCTTCGGCTCGCTCGCAGCGTGCCGAGGTCACCGGGCAGGGGTTCGTGGTCGGCCTGATCGGCGCGGGAATCGGTCTGGTGATCGGCGTCGGCTTCTCGGCACTCGGGATGATGGTCGGCGATGCCGTGCTCGACGGCGCCTCCGACGACTTCACCCTTGTGCAGCTCGGGGTGCTCTTCCCTGTGGTGGGCGTGGCGCTGACGACATGGCTCGCCGCCTGGATCGGTTCGCGGCGCGTGCTCACCGTCACCCCGCTGCAGGCGCTCGGCGGTTCGGTCGAGCGCACGCACGACGAAGAGGTGAGCCGTCGCGGCAAGCACGTCGGAGCCCTGGTGCTGATCGTGGCCGGAGTGGCGCTCCTCGTCGCGGGTGTGCTGCTCGGTCTCGTCACACCGCTCGGTGTGGTCGTGGCGTTCTTCGGCGGACTGTTCTCGTTCACCGGCTTGGCGACCGCGTCGCCGCTGTTCATGCCGCCGGTGCTGCGCCTGGTCGGGCGGCTGTTCGGCGCAGGGCCGACCGCCCGACTCGCGGCGGAGAACGCGCTGCGGCATCCCGAGCGGTCGAGCCGCATGGCCATCGGCGTGGTCATGGGGGTGGCGCTGGTGACGATGTTCGCCGTCGCTCTCGAGTCGGTCAAGGCGCTGCTGCTGCGCCAGAGCGAGGGGGAGTTCGTCGAGGGCTTCTTCGCTCCGATGGACGCGTTCGCGAGCATCATGATGGTGCTGGTCGCCGTGTCTGCGGTGATCGCTGCCGTCGGCCTGGTCAACCTGCTCACCATCGGGGTGGTGCAGCGCCGCCGCGAACTGGGGCTGCTGCGCGCGATCGGCCTGACCTCGACCCAGGTGCGCCGGATGGTGCTGCTCGAGGCGGTGCACATCACGGTCGCCGCGACCCTGACCGGTCTCGTCCTCGGCATCGCCTACGGCTGGATCGCCGCGCAGTCGCTGCTCGGATCGGTGCCCGTGCTGCCCGACTTCGAGCCGGCCGGGCTCGTGTACCCCGCGGTGCCGTGGATCCCCGTGGCGATCATCGTCGGCGCGACCGCCGTGCTGACCGTCGTCGCTGCCGTGACCCCGACTCGGCTGGCGACCCGGGTCGCTCCGGTCGAGGCGCTCGCCGCCGACTGAGTTCGGTTCCCGGATTAGGCTTGGTGGATGCCCTCCCCGTTCGATCAGTCCTCGTACCAGGTGCGCCTCGACTGGGGAACGCAGGGGCTCGCGCGCCTCGCGCCCGCCGACGTCGTGATCGTCGTCGACGTGCTCCGCTTCTCGTCCACACTCGCCGACGCGGTGGCCGCCGGGCAGCGGATCGCGCTGACGGATGCCGTGTCGTGGTCGACGAACGGCGCGGCGGTCGCCACGGCCGCGTCGGCTCCGGCCGGCCCGGATGCCCGTCCCGCGACCGTCCTGGTCGGCGGCACCCGCAATGCGGCCGCGACCGCCCGCGCGGTGGTGACCGTGCAGGAGCGCCAGGGCGCCCGCGCCTCGGTGTCGATCATCGCGGCGGGCGAGCTCGCACCCACCGGTGAGCTGCGCTTCGCGGTGGAGGACCAGCTCGGCGCAGGGGCGATCATCGCCGCACTGTGCGACCTCGGCATCGACCACTCGTCGCCCGAGGCGGCTGCGGCGGCCGAGGCGTTCCGCGCGCTGAGACCAGGACTGCGGCACATGCTCATCGGCAGCGCCTCCGGTCGCGAGCTGGTCGACGGCGTGGCATCCACCGCCCGCATGCAGGCTGCCGGTGTGCGTCCGGCGACCACCGCCGAGGCGGCGGAACTGGATGCGGTCGACACTGTCCCGGTGCTGCGCGAGGGCGTGTTCGAGCGGTTCAGCTGACGGCACCCTCGGAAGTCTCAGGCCGTTCGGTCGTGGCTCGCATGTCGCGAGGGCGGCGCGCCGCGGGCATCCGGTTCGGTCTGGGATTCCCGACACAGGGCGATGACGCCGCGCGGCATCGGCAGCGCCGGCATGCGGCGGCATAGGGTCGGAACATGAGGTTTCTCCCCGCGGTCATCGTCGACGCCGTGTTCGTGCTCGTGTTCGCGGCGATCGGCCGCGCATCGCATGATGAGAATCCGCTCGGATTCCTGCTCACGGCCTGGCCGTTCCTCATCGCGCTCCTCATCGGGCACGGCCTCGCCGCGTTCGTTCCCGCCCGCCCGCGACGACCGTGGACGCTGGGCTGGGGCGTGATCGTCTGGATCGTGACGGTGGCCGGAGGGATGCTGCTGCGCATCGCCACCGGCGACACCGCCGAGACCCCGTTCATCATCGTCGCCTCGCTGGTGCTCGCCGCCCTGCTGCTCGGCTGGCGGCTGATCGCCCTTCTCGCGCGACGCTATCGCTCATCGCGCGCCGCAGACTGACTCCCGTAGCCGCCTGAAAATCAGGGGATCACCTGAAACGCAGGATGGATGCCGCGAGGCGATCCTGCGTTCCGGGCGAAGTCCTGCGTTTCGCGCGGCTCAGCGGGGCAGCTGCGCGGCGAGCCGATCGGCGGCGGTGATCTCGCGACGGCGCCACTCGAACAGGAAGCGCCGGTCGAAGCGGCGAGAGCACTTCGCGCACGACGTCTCGCGCGCCGGGCGGCGATGACGATATGCGACGTGACCCGAGGGGCACTGCCCGATCCACGGGGCGAGCTCGGTCGCCGTCTCGCCGTGATGGGTGGCTCCGCCGACGTATCCCAGCGACCGGGCGATGCGCTTCCATACCGGGCCGTGGCCCGCCGCGTGACCCGCCAGCGCGTGGGCGACCTCGTGCAGCAGGGTCTGATGGATCTCGTCGTCGTCGAACCGGGCGGCGAGATAGCGCGACACCGAGATGCGTCGCCGCTGGTAGTCGCACAGCCCCGCACGGCGCTTGGCGTTGTCGAAGTCGAACGACCACGATTCGTCGAGGTGCATCCGGATCAGCGCGTCTCCCCAGACGCGGACGCGATTCAGATCGGCCATGTGATCAGAGTAAGACCAGGCGCCGACATCGGCTCTAGACGAACGCGTCGGCTTCCATCGCGCTACGACGCTCGGCGGCCTCGATGGCGCGCAGCGCCTTCTCGAGATCCGAGTCGTCGGCGCCTGCCTCGCGGCGCAGGAACAGCGAGCGCTTGAAGCTCTCACGCGCCTGCTCGAAGTCCCGCACCTCGTACGCGTTCTTGCCGTGGTGCTGATGCGCGAAGGCGGCGATTCCCGCCCAGCCCTGCCCCTCGGCCTCGTTGGCGCACGTCGCGAGCTCCTGCGCCGCCGCCGCGTTCGCGCCCCGGTTCTGCAGCACTGTGGCATGCAGCACGCGGGCGCGCAGCAGGTCTTTGCGAGTTCCGGCCATGCGAGCCTGACGCACCGTCTCAGCGGCGAGCTCGAGCGCCTCGTCGAGCCGGTCGAGCACCTTCAGCAGCCACACGCGCTCGAGCAGCACAGGCAGGCTGCGCTGATTCTCGATCTCGGTCAGGCGGGCCAGGCACTCGCGCGGATCCACCAGCTCCCGGAGGGTTTCTGGGTCGTAACCCTGGATCAAATTCACGACTGCTGGCTCCCTTCTGCGACCGTCGTCCCAGTCTGCCTCGCCGACCTGAGAACCGGGTCGAGGCTCGCCCTGAGACGGCGGGATCGACCCGCTCGCCGAGCCTCAGCGCAGGAAGATGCTCGCGTCGGGGCGGGGGGATGCCACGGCATCCGCGTCGGTGACGATCGCCGCGCCCTGCGCGAACGCCGCGACCTCGGCATCCTGGGCGATCTTCGCCGGATGCGGGCCCGCGGCCAGCAGCCGGGGCAGCCACTCGGTCGGCAGCGGAGCGCGAGACGCGGCCAGCACGAGGTTGCCGAACCGCCGGCCCTTCAGCACCTGTGTGTCGGCGAGCAGCGCGACCTCGTCGAACACGCTCGTCGCCGTCGCCACCTGACGGCGGGCGAACGCGAGCCCCGGCCCGTCGGCGACGTTCACCAGCAGCACGCCCGACGGCGCGAGCAGGTCGGCGATCTCGCGGTAGAACTCGACGCTGGTCAGGTGCGCGGGCGTCTGCGCGCCCGAGAACACGTCCGAGACGACGAGATCGCAGCGTCCGGTGAGCGCGGGCGGCAGCCGCTGCAGCCCTTCGCGCGCGTCGCCGATCCGGATGCGGATCGCCGCCGACCGCGGCAGAGGCAGGTGCTCGCGCACGAGCGTCACCAGCGGGCCCTCCAGCTCGATCACCTGCTGGCGCGACCCCGGCCGGGTCGCCTCGATGTAGCGGGGGATGGTCAGGGCTCCCGCGCCGAGGTGCACGACGCTGAGCGGGGCGGATGCCGACGAGCCGAGCTGATCGATCACCGCGCCCATCCGCACGATGTACTCGAAGTGCAGGTGGGTCGGATCATCGAGGTCGACATGCGACTGCGGCGTGCCGTCGACGATCAGCTCGAATCCGCTGGCGAACTCGCTCGGCGCCACCTCGGCGATCCCGCCGTGCTCGAGGCGCACCTGCGGGTTCGCCGCATCCCGCGCGCGTGCTCGTCCCATGCTCATCTCCTATGTCGTGCGGTCTGTGGGGTGCAGGTCGCTTGGTCGTGTTCGCGGCGGAGGATAACCGTCAGCGCCGTTTGCCCCCCGAACAGGTCTGCTGGTTCAGATCTATGCCGCTGATCTGCTCCGACAGCACGACGCCCTCCGTCGCAGACGGTGCGGGGCTCGGCGCCTCGGATGCAGGGGCTGACGCCTCCGGCGCCGCGGGCGACGCCGTCGCGTCCTCGGCGACCACACCGCCGTGATTGCTGGCCTCGCCGGTGATCTGCATCGACTCGCCGGTGCGGATCGCCGCCCACATCGGCTCCGCGGCGCTCTCATCGGTCACGACCCGGTCCGGGTCGGACGGGGCCTCGACGGTGGGCAGCTGCAGGAACTTGAACTCGTCGAACGGGACGTCCTTCAGCGCGAGCCCGAGCTGTGCGAGCCGCACCGGGTTGGCGAGCTCCCTGCTGGGCTCGACGTTGTCGGCGACGACATTCGCGAGGCGCAGCACCTTGGGCACGTCGGTGAGGGTCTCGCTGCTGAGGATCTTCTTGGCCAGACGCGACATGTACTGCTGCTGGTTGGAGATGCGGGCGAGGTCGCTGCCGTCGCCGATCCCCTTGCGCACCCGGATGAACTGCAGCGCGTCGTAACCCGACACGGTGCGCAGCCCCGGAGGCCAGTCGATCCCGGTGTCGCGGTCGCGGATGCCCGTGCCGCCGATGCAGATCTCGACGCCGCCGATCGCGTCGGTGATCTTCATGACGCCGTCGAAGCTGAGCTTCGCGGCGAAGCCGATGTCGATTCCGCTCAACGCGGCGACCGACTTCACCACGCACGACAGCCCGGCCCGCTCGAAGACGGTGTTGATCGCCGCGGAGGATGACGCGGATGCCACCGAGCCGTCCTCACGGGTGCACTCGGGCACCTCGAGCATCAGGTCGCGCGGCAACGAGACGACGCTCACCTTGCGCGGTTCGGCTGAGACGTGCACGAGCAGGTTGACATCGTTGCGGACGCCGTCTTCGCCGACGCACCGGGGACCGAGCTTCTGCGTCGACACCTCACCGCACTCGTCCGTTCCGACGAGGAGGATCGCGAATTCGCCCGGGTACGCCGCCAGCGACGGGGGAGCGACCTCCGGCGCGTCCTCCAGATCGACCGCACCCTGATTCACCCGAAGAGTGAGATCCGCGGCGAGGAACCCGCCGATCCCGAGCGCCGAGACCGACACGACGGCGAGGCCGATGCCCAGCATCCGCAGCGCCGACCCCCATGCCGAGGGTGTGCGGTGCGGGGCGTGCTGAGCGACGGGGGTGCGCGTCATGGCATCCGACCCTACAGCGCCCGCCCCGGGCCGACCCGATACCGGATCGCAACATGCAAAAGTTTGGCGATCGCCGAGGCGCTGAGTAGCGTCAAGACATCATGTGCGGATGCGATGGGGCATCCGATTCATGCGAGGAAGCATTCACAGAGAGGCACACCATGCTCCACAGCACCCGCAGGCGAGGTATCGCACTCGCCGCCGGCACCGCCGTCGCAGCAATGCTGCTGACCGGCTGCGTCGCCAGCCAGCGCGACGACGACAACGGCTCGAAGTCCTCCGGTGACGTCGACAGCACCTTCGTCTTCGCCGCGTCATCCGACCCGCAGGGCCTCGACCCCGCGCTCGCGCAGGACGGCGAGACCTTCCGCGTCTCGCGTCAGATCTTCGAGGGACTGGTCGGCACCGAGCCCGGCACCGCAGACCCGGCACCGCTGCTCGCCGAGTCGTGGGAGTCGTCCGAAGACGGCATGACCCACACGTTCGACCTGAAGACCGGGGTGAAGTTCCACGACGGCACGCCGTTCAACGCCGAAGCGGTGTGCTTCAACTTCGACCGCTGGTACAACTGGACCGATCTGCTCGCCTCCGAAGCGCTCGGCTACTACTACAACAAGCTCTTCCGCGGCTACGCGTCGAACGCGGCCGACGCCGTCTACAAGTCGTGCACGCCCGACGGTGACGACAAGGTCACCATCGAGCTGAACAAGCCGTTCGCCGGTTTCATCGCCTCACTGTCGCTGCCGGCGTTCAGCATGCAGAGCCCGTCGGCGCTCGAGGAGTTCAAGGCCGACGAGGTCGGCGGCACGGCTGCGGCGCCGACGCTGTCGGAGTACGCCAAGGCGCACCCCGCCGGCACCGGGCCGTTCCAGTTCGATTCGTGGGCTCCGGGCGAGAACGTCACGCTCAAGGCCTTCGGCGACTACTGGGGTGAGCAGGGGCAGATCGACGAGGTCATCTTCCGCGTGATCGACGACCCGACCGCTCGGCGCCAGGCGCTCGAAGCGGGCGACATCGACGGCTACGACCTGGTCGGCCCGGCCGACACCAAGGCCCTCGAGGAGAAGGGCTTCACCATGGTGTCGCGCAAGCCGTTCACCGTCCTCTACCTCGGCTTCAACCAGGCTGTGCCCGAGCTGCAGGACATCAAGGTGCGCGAGGCACTCTCGTACGCGATCGACAAGGACGCGCTCATCAAGCAGGTGCTGCCCGAGGGTACCGAGAAGGCCACGCAGTTCGTGCCGCCGGTGGTCACCGGCTACAACAAGGACGTCACGACCTTCGAGTACGACCCCGCCAAGGCGAAGTCGATGCTCGAGGAGGCCGGCTACACGGCTGACAAGCCGCTCACGCTGACCTTCAACTACCCGGTCAACGTGTCGCGTCCGTACATGCCCAACCCTGAGCAGATCTTCACGGTGCTGGCGAAGCAGCTCGAGGAGGCAGGTGTGAAGGTCAACCCGCAGACCGACGCCTGGAGCCCGGACTACCTGGAGAAGATCTCCAGCACGCCCGACCACGGCATCCACCTGCTGGGCTGGACCGGCGACTACAACGACACCGACAACTTCGTCGGCGTGTTCTTCGGACAGAAGAGCGCGGAGTGGGGCTTCGACAACCCGGAGCTGTTCTCGGAGCTGGCGGATGCCCGCGGCATCTCGAACCTCGACGACCAGACGAAGGCGTACGAGAAGATCAACGAGGACGTCGCGGAGTTCATCCCGGGCGTCCCGCTGGCGCACCCGGCACCGACGCTCGCGTTCGACAAGCGGGTGAAGAGCTACCCGGCCAGCCCGGTGAACGACGAGGTCTTCTCGGAGATCGTCCTCACCAAGTGATGCCCGCCGCGTCGTCCGCCTCGGACCTGTGAGGTCCGGGGCGGACGACGCGCACCGACGGAGAACTTCGTGCTGCGAACTATCGGCAAGCGGCTGCTGCTGCTCATCCCCACGCTCTTCGGCCTCAGCATCCTGCTGTTCGCCTGGGTCCGCGCCCTTCCCGGCGGACCCGCGGTCGCCCTGCTCGGCGAGAAGGCCACACCTTCCGCGATCGAGCAGGTCAACCAGCTGTACGGCTTCGACCGGCCGCTCATCGAGCAGTACGTCACCTGGATCGGCAGACTGCTGCAGGGTGACTTCGGCTCATCGATCGTCACCTCCAGGCCCGTCGTGGAGGAGTTCTTCCGCCGCTTCCCGGCCACGATCGAGCTCAGCGTCGCGGCGCTCATCTTCGCGGTCGGCGTGGGCATCCCGCTCGGCTACTGGGCGGCTCGCCGCCACGGCAAGTGGACCGACCACAGCGCGGTGATCTTCAGCCTGATCGGAATCACCATCCCGGTGTTCTTCCTGGCCTTCATCCTGAAATACATCTTCGCCGTGCAACTCGGCTGGCTGCCCTCGGACGGCCGCCAGAGCCCGCGGATCAACGCCACGCACGTGACCGGCTTCTACGTCTGGGACGGCATCATCACCGGCGAGTTCGACGCGTCGTGGGATGCCATCCTGCATCTGCTGCTGCCGGCGCTCGCGCTGGGCACCATCCCGCTGGCGATCATCGTGCGCATCACCCGGGCCAGTGTGCTCGAGGTGCAGAACGCCGACTACGTCCGCACCGGCAAGGCGAAGGGCGTGGCACCCTCGACCCTGCGCAACCGGTTCATCCTGCGCAACGCGATGCTTCCCGTGATCACCACGATCGGCCTGCAGACCGGCCTGCTGATCTCGGGCGCGGTGCTCACCGAGACGGTGTTCGCCTATCCCGGCATCGGGTCGTTCCTCGCGCAGTCGATCTTCGCGCGCGACTTCCCCGTGCTGCAGGGCTTCATCATCTTCATCGCGATCGCGTACGCGCTGATCAACCTGGCCGTCGACGTGTCGTACAGCCTGATCGATCCGAGAGTGAGGGTTCAGTGATGAGCGCAGTGCTCCCACCCGCACAGGGCGGCGCGGTGCTCGACACCGTCGCCGTCGCACAGGCCGATCTGACGTCGGGCGGCGGCTTCTGGCGCGACGTGTTCCGACGCCTGCGCCGCAACCCGGCCGCGTGGTTCGGGGCCGTGATCGTGCTGCTGTTCCTGCTGGTCGCGGCGCTGGCGCCGCTGCTCGCGCCCTATCCGGAGCGTGCGCTGCCGGGCACCGAGTACATCACACCCACCGGCATCCCCGGGATCGGAGAGATCGACGGGTTCCCGCTCGGCCTCGACCGCTTCGGCGGCGACGTGCTGTCGAAGCTCATCTGGGGCGCGCAGGCGTCGCTGCTCGTCGGTGTGGTCTCGACCGCCCTCGGACTGGTCGGGGGCATGGTGCTCGGACTTCTGGCCGGCACCTTCGGCGGCTGGGTCGACACGCTGATCATGCGCATCGTCGACATCATCCTCTCGGTGCCCAACCTGCTGCTGGCGGTGTCGATCGCCGCGATCCTCGGGCAGACTCCGTCGGCGGTGATGATCGCCATCGGAGCATCCCAGGTGCCGATCTTCGCCCGCCTGCTGCGTGCGTCGATGCTGCAGCAGCGCTCGGCGGAGTACGTGCTCTCGGCGCAGACCCTCGGTCTCGGCCGCGGCCGCATCACCATGTCGCACGTGCTGCCGAACGCCATCGGCCCGGTCATCGTGCAGGGCACTCTGACGCTCGCCACCGCAGTCATCGACGCGGCGGCGCTGTCGTTCCTCGGTCTCGGCGGCGGACGACCCGAGACGGCCGAGTGGGGCCGGATGCTGACCTACGCGCAGAACGAGCTCGCGATCGCACCGCAGCTGGCCTTCCTGCCCGGCATCTGCATCGCCGTGACCGCGCTGGGCTTCACACTGTTCGGCGAGGCGCTGCGCGAGGCCATGGATCCCCGGACGCGTGCGCGATGAGGAACGACAAGATGAACACGAATCCGGATGCCGTGCGACAGCCGCTGCTGCAGGTGTCGAACCTGGCCGTCGACTTCAGCACCATGGACGGCGTCGTGCACGCCGTCGAAGGTGTCGACCTCGAGATCGCCCCGGGCGAGACCGTCGCGATCGTCGGCGAGTCCGGCTCAGGCAAGTCCACCACGGCCATGGCCGTGATCGACCTGCTCGCCTCGGGCGGGCGTGTCACCGGCGGCAGCATCGCCCTCGACGGGCGGGAGCTGGTCGGCATCTCGGAGAGCGAGATGCGGAAGATCCGCGGACGCGACATCGGCATGGTGCCGCAGGATCCGATGTCGAACCTCAACCCCGTCGCCAAGATCGGCACGCAGGTCGCCGAGACGCTGCTCGCGCACAGCCTCGCCAACCGCGGCAACGTGCACGAGAAGGTCATCGAGGCACTCTCGGCCGCCGGCCTTCCCGACCCCGAACGTCGTGCCAAGCAGTACCCGCACGAGCTGTCGGGGGGTCTCCGCCAGCGAGCCCTCATCGCCATCGGGCTGGCCTGCCGGCCGCGCCTGCTCATCGCCGATGAGCCCACCAGTGCGCTCGACGTGACGGTGCAGCAGACGATCCTCGACCAGCTCGACGAGATGACGCGCGAGCTCGGCACCGCCGTGCTGCTGATCACGCACGACCTCGGCCTCGCCGCCGAACGCGCACAGCGCGTGGTCGTGATGCATCGCGGACGGGCGGTCGAGCAGGGCCCGGCGCGGCAGATCCTCGAGGCGCCGCAGCACCCGTACACGCAGAGTCTGGTGGAGGCGGCGCCGTCGATCGCCGCTGCCCGGCTGCAGCCGGAGGTGTATGACGCTTCGGCAGGCGCAGCGGCCCAGGATGGAAAGTATGGCTCGGCAGGCTCGGCAGGCTCGGCAGCCGAGCAGCCAGCCGACAACATCGTCGAGATCGAGGGGCTGCGCAAGGTCTACCCGATCCGCGGGCAGGCGGAGGACTTCGTCGCCGTCGACGACGTCTCGCTCGCGATCCCGCGCGGCAGGACGGTGGCGATCGTGGGGGAGTCCGGCTCGGGCAAGACGACCACCGCGCGCATGCTGCTCAAGCTCATCGAGCCGACCGCCGGCACGATCCGCTTCGAGGGCAACGACATCGCCAGGCTCGACCGCGCGCAGTCGCGCGAGTTCCGCCAGCGCGTGCAGCCGGTCTTCCAGGATCCGTACTCGAGCCTGAACCCGATGTTCACGATCGAGCGGCTGATCGCCGAGCCGCTGGACTTCTACAAGCGCGGCAACCGGGCCGAACGTCGTGCGCGCGTGCGGACGCTGCTCGATGACGTCGCGCTGCCGCACTCGATGCTGCAGCGCTACCCGTCGGAGCTGTCCGGCGGTCAGCGTCAGCGCGTCGCCATCGCCCGGGCCCTCGCGCTCTCACCCGACCTCATCGTCTGCGATGAGCCGGTCTCGGCGCTCGACGTGCTCGTGCAGGATCAGATCCTCACGCTGCTCGGCGACCTGCAGAAGGAGTACGGACTCAGCTATCTGTTCATCTCGCACGACCTCGCGGTGGTGCGTCTGATCAGCGACTACGTGTGCGTCATGAAGGACGGCGCGCTCGTCGAGGCGGCGAGCTCGGAGGAGATCTTCACGAACCCCCGCCATCCGTACACGCGCCGGCTGCTGGCATCCATCCCCGGCAACGAGCTGGGCATCGCGTCCTGACGCGGCGGATTCAGTCTCGCAGCCCGGGGTCGCTCGCCCAGCGCCGCGCCAGCGCGCGCACGCGCAGAGCGCGCGCCTGCCATGAGAGCCACAGCACCGGCCACAGCAGCGCTGCGGTCGGTCCGCCGAAGGTGAGTCGGTCACGCCACAGCGTGCGGTCGGGCCGGCCGGGCTGAGCGGAGACCGCCATCTGGTGGTCCCACACGTCGAGTCCGGCGAGCGGGCCGGTGAGCGGGATGCCGCTGTCGCGGAGGATGCGCACCGCGCCGTCCGGTCGATCGACCGTGCGGTCGCTGATGTGGATCAGCTGCGTGCCGACCGGGATGCGGCCGAACGCGGCCAGTCGCACGGGCACCTCGTCGCCGGGCATCCACCGCTCGGGCAGCGCCTGCGGCAGCAGCGGCCGCATCTGCAGCAGGGGAGCGTACAGCTCGCCGACGACGCGGGGTGAATGCAGTGCGCGCCAGGCGCTTTCGACGTCGCAGTCGATGGTGAACTTCAGCACGATGCGCATACTGCAGTGTCGCTCATACCCCAGCATCCGGCATTGGTCAAGGATTCCGCTTGCCATGTCGCGAAATCGTGCGTATAGTTGGTAGTTGCGCTCGCTTCTCCGTGCCCTCATATGGTGGTCGGCATTCGTTGAGCTCTCGAGCGCGTTCTCCACCGACGTCTAGGAATCGACCAGCCCCTGCCCGGGCTCACGGAGGTTACTCCCTTGGCTGCTGCTCGCAACGCATCCACATCCACCACCAACAAGAACGGCCGCGGAGTCTCCCGCCTCTCGTTCGCCAAGATCTCCGACACGCTGACGGTCCCCGACCTGCTCGCGCTGCAGACCGAGTCGTTCGGCTGGCTCGTCGGAAACGACGACTGGAAGGCACGCGTCGCCGAGGCCAAGAAGGCCGGCCGCAGCGATGTCTCCGAGGTCTCGGGTCTCGGTGAGATCTTCGAAGAGATCTCCCCGATCGAGGACCTCGGCGAGACCATGCAGCTCTCGTTCACGAACCCGTACCTCGAGCCCGAGAAGTACTCGATCGACGAGTGCAAGGAGCGCGGCAAGACCTACGCCGCCCCACTGTACGTCGAGGCCGAGTTCATGAACCACCTCACCGGTGAGATCAAGACCCAGACGGTCTTCATGGGCGACTTCCCGCTGCAGACCGGCAAGGGCACGTTCATCATCAACGGCTCCGAGCGCGTCGTCGTCTCGCAGCTCGTCCGCTCGCCCGGCGTCTACTTCGACAAGACCCCCGACAAGACCAGTGACAAGGACATCGTCACCGCTCGCGTCATCCCCAGCCGCGGCGCGTGGCTCGAGTTCGAGATCGACAAGCGCGACCAGGTCGGCGTGCGCATCGACCGCAAGCGCAAGCAGTCCGTCACCGTCTTCCTGAAGGCGCTGGGCATGTCGAGCGAGCAGATCCTCGCCGAGTTCGCCGGCTTCCCCTCGATCGAGGAGACGCTGGCGAAGGACACGATCCTCACCCAGGAAGACGCGCTGCGCGACATCTACCGCAAGCTGCGTCCGGGCGAGCAGGTCGCCGCCGAGGCCGCGCGCTCGCTGCTCGACAACTTCTACTTCAACCCGAAGCGCTACGACCTCGCCAAGGTGGGTCGCTACAAGATCAACCAGAAGCTCGGTCTCGCAGCTCCCCTCACCGACTCGGTGCTGACCGTCGACGACATCGTCGCGACCATCAAGTACCTGGTGCGCGTGCACCGCGGCGACGAGACCTTCTCTGGGCTCCGCGGCGGCAAGAAGGCCGAGATCCGCATCGCGACCGACGACATCGACAACTTCGGCAACCGCCGCATCCGCGCCGTCGGCGAGCTGATCCAGAACCAGGTCCGCACCGGTCTGTCGCGCATGGAGCGCGTCGTCCGCGAGCGCATGACCACGCAGGACATCGAGGCGATCACCCCGCAGACCCTGATCAACGTGCGTCCCGTCGTGGCTGCGATCAAGGAGTTCTTCGGCACCTCGCAGCTGTCGCAGTTCATGGATCAGAACAACCCGCTCGCGGGTCTGACCAACAAGCGCCGTCTGTCGGCCCTCGGCCCCGGCGGTCTCTCGCGCGACCGCGCCGGCGTCGAGGTGCGCGACGTGCACCCCTCCCACTACGGCCGCATGTGCCCGATCGAGACCCCGGAAGGCCCGAACATCGGCCTGATCGGTGCGCTGGCGACCTTCGCTCGCATCAACTCGTTCGGCTTCATCGAGACCCCGTACCGTCGCGTCGTCGACGGTGTCGTCACCGACCAGATCGACTACCTCACGGCAGCCGAGGAGGTCGATTTCAACATCGCTCAGGCGAACGCGCCGCTCGACGCGAAGAACAAGTTCCGCGAGAGCCACGTGCTGGCACGCCCCCGCGGCGGAAGCGGTGAGGTCGACCTGTTCCTGCCCGAGGAGATCGGCTACATGGACGTCTCGCCGCGCCAGATGGTGTCGGTCGCGACCTCGCTCGTGCCGTTCCTCGAGCACGACGACGCTCAGCGCGCCCTGATGGGCGCCAACATGCAGCGTCAGGCCGTGCCGCTGCTGCGCTCGGACTCGCCGCTCGTCGGCACCGGCATGGAGGGCTACACCGCCATCGACGCCGGCGACGTGATCACCGCCGCCAAGGCCGGTGTCGTCAGCGAGGTCTCGGCAGACCGCGTGGTCGTCATGCTCGACGAGGGCGGCACGCAGGAGTACCACCTGCGCAAGTTCGACCGCTCCAACCAGGGCACCTCGTACAACCAGCGCGTGATCGTCAGCGCCGGTGAGCGCGTCGAGGTCGGCGAGGTCATCGCCGACGGACCAGCCACCGAGAACGGCGAGCTCGCGCTCGGCAAGAACCTGCTCGTCGCGTTCATGCCGTGGGAGGGTCACAACTTCGAGGACGCCATCATCCTCAGCCAGGAGCTGGTGAAGGACGACACTCTCTCGTCGATCCACATCGAGGAGTACGAGGTCGACGCCCGCGACACCAAGCTGGGCAAGGAGGAGATCACCCGTGACCTCCCCAACGTCAGCCCTGAGCTGCTGAAGGACCTCGACGAGCGCGGCATCATCCGCATCGGCGCAGAGGTCCGCCCCGGCGACATCCTCGTCGGCAAGGTCACGCCGAAGGGCGAGACCGAGCTGAGCGCCGAGGAGCGCCTGCTGCGCGCCATCTTCAACGAGAAGAGCCGTGAGGTTCGCGACACCTCCCTGAAGGTTCCGCACGGTGAGCAGGGCACCATCATCGCCGTCAAGGAGTTCGACGCCGAGGAGGGCGACGACGAGCTGGGCTCGGGCGTCAACCGCCGCGTCGTGGTCTACATCGCTCAGAAGCGCAAGATCACCGAAGGTGACAAGCTCGCCGGCCGCCACGGCAACAAGGGCGTCATCGCGAAGATCCTGCCCGTCGAGGACATGCCGTTCATGTCGGACGGCACGCCGGTCGACGTCGTGCTGAACCCGCTCGGCATCCCGGGTCGAATGAACTTCGGCCAGGTGCTCGAGACCCACCTCGGCTGGATCGCCAAGACCGGATGGAAGGTGGAGGGCAACCCCGAGTGGGCCGCCCAGCTGCCGGAGAACGGTCGCGACGTCGCCCCGAACACCAAGGTCGCGACCCCGGTGTTCGACGGTGCCAGCGAGTCCGAGATCTCGGGCCTGCTCGACTCGACCCTGCCGACCCGCGACGGCGTGCGCCTGATCGACTCGTCGGGCAAGACGCTGCTGTTCGACGGCCGCTCCGGCGAGCCGTTCCCGGCACCCGTCTCGGTCGGCTACATGTACATCCTGAAGCTGCACCACCTCGTCGACGACAAGATCCACGCTCGCTCGACGGGCCCCTACTCGATGATCACCCAGCAGCCGCTCGGCGGTAAGGCGCAGTTCGGTGGACAGCGCTTCGGTGAGATGGAGGTGTGGGCTCTCGAGGCCTACGGTGCGGCGTACGCACTGCAGGAGCTGCTCACGATCAAGTCCGACGACATCCTCGGTCGCGTCAAGGTGTACGAGGCGATCGTCAAGGGCGAGAACATCCAGGAGCCCGGCATCCCCGAGTCCTTCAAGGTGCTCATGAAGGAGATGCAGTCGCTCTGCCTGAACGTCGAGGTGCTCTCGGCTGACGGCACCGCCGTCAACCTGCGGGACACCGACGACGAGGCCTTCCGCGCAGCGGAGGAGCTCGGCATCAACATCTCCAGCCGTTTCGAAGCCGCGTCGATCGACGAGATCTGATCTCGGCAATCGACAAGCGACAGATTTTTTCTACACAGGAGAACTAGTGCTCGAATCAACCACTTTCGATGAGCTTCGAATCGGCCTGGCCACCGCTGACGACATCCGCGGATGGTCCTTCGGTGAGGTCAAGAAGCCCGAGACGATCAACTACCGCACGCTGAAGCCCGAGAAGGACGGCCTCTTCGGCGAGCAGATCTTCGGACCCTCCCGCGACTGGGAGTGCGCCTGCGGCAAGTACAAGCGTGTCCGCTTCAAGGGCATCGTCTGCGAGCGCTGCGGCGTGGAGGTCACCAAGAGCTCCGTCCGTCGTGAGCGCATGGGTCACATCGAGCTCGCCGCTCCCGTGACGCACATCTGGTACTTCAAGGGTGTTCCCTCGCGCCTCGGCTACCTGCTCGACATGGCGCCGAAGGACCTCGAGAAGGTCATCTACTTCGCCGCCTACATGGTGATCTCGGTCGACGAGGATGCTCGTCACCGCGACCTCGCCACGCAGGAGAACAACATCCGGCTCGAGCTGAAGACGCTCGGCGACCGCCGCGACGCGAAGATCGCGGAGCGGATGGCGAAGCTGGAGGAGGAGCTCGCTGCTCTCGAGGCAGAAGGCGCCAAGGCCGACGCCAAGAAGAAGGTCAAGGACGCCGCCGAGAAGGAGATGACTCTCACCCGCAAGGGTGCCGACGAGGCGATCGCCAAGCTCGAGCGCGTCTGGGAGGACTTCCGCACCCTCGAGGTCGGCGTGCTGCGTCCCGAGGACGACGTGTTCCACGAGCTGCAGGACCGTTTCGGCCAGTACTTCGAGGCGCACATGGGTGCCGAGGCGATCAAGCGTCGCCTCGAGACCTTCGACCTGAAGGCCGAGTCCGAGAGCCTGCACCTGCAGATCTCGGAGGGCAAGGGTCAGCGCAAGATCCGTGCGATCAAGCGCCTGACCGTCGTCAACTCGTTCCTCGAGACCGGCATGAGCCCGGCCGCGATGGTGCTCGACGTCGTGCCGGTGATCCCGCCGGAGCTGCGTCCGATGGTTCAGCTCGACGGTGGCCGCTTCGCGACCAGCGACCTGAACGACCTGTACCGCCGCGTCATCAACCGCAACAACCGTCTTCGTCGTCTGATCGACCTCGGCGCCCCCGAGATCATCGTCAACAACGAGAAGCGGATGCTGCAGGAGGCCGTCGACGCGCTGTTCGACAACGGCCGCCGCGGTCGCCCCGTCACCGGAACCGGAAACCGCGCCCTGAAGTCCCTCAGCGACATGCTGAAGGGCAAGCAGGGTCGCTTCCGTCAGAACCTGCTCGGCAAGCGCGTGGACTACTCGGGCCGTTCGGTCATCGTCGTCGGTCCGCAGCTGAAGCTGCACCAGTGCGGTCTGCCCAAGCAGATGGCTCTGGAGCTGTTCAAGCCGTTCGTGATCAAGCGTCTGATCGACCTCGGTCACTCGCAGAACATCAAGGCTGCCAAGCGCGCCGTCGAGCGCACCCGTCCCGAGGTCTGGGACGTGCTCGAGGAGATCATCCGCGAGCGTCCGGTGCTGCTCAACCGCGCACCCACGCTGCACCGTCTCGGCATCCAGGCGTTCGAGCCGCAGCTCGTCGAGGGCAAGGCCATCCAGCTGCACCCGCTCGTCTGCGCGGCGTTCAACGCCGACTTCGACGGTGACCAGATGGCTGTGCACCTGCCGCTGTCGGTCGAGGCTCAGGCCGAGGCCCGCGTGCTGATGCTCGCCTCGAACAACATCCTCAAGCCGTCGGACGGCCGTCCGGTCACCCTGCCCTCGCAGGACATGATCATCGGTCTGCACCACCTGACCACGGTCAAGGCGGGCGCTGCCGGTGAGGGTCGCGCGTTCGGCTCGGTCTCCGAGGCGATCCTGGCGAAGGACGAGGGAACCCTCGACCTGCAGGCGAAGATCCGCATCCGCATCCCGGGGCTGACCTTCCTCGAGGGCGAGGCCCCCGAGGGCTACGAGCGTCACGGTCTCGTCGATGCGTCGCTCGGTCAGGCGATCTTCAACGACGCGCTGCCGAAGGGCTACCCCTTCGTGCGCGGTGTCGCCGACAAGGGCAAGCTGTCGCAGATCGTGAACAAGCTGGCCGAGGAGTACCCGAAGGTCGAGACGGCCGCCACGCTGGACCGCATCAAGGATGCCGGTTTCCACTGGGCGACCCGCTCTGGTGTCACCGTCGCGCTCAGCGACATCCTCACCCCGCCGAACAAGGCCGAGATCGTCGCCACCTACGAGAAGCAGGCTGCGAAGGTCCAGTCCCAGTACGACAAGGGTCTGACCACCGACGCCGAGCGCCGTCAGGAGCTCATCAAGATCTGGACCGAGGCGACCGACGAGGTCCAGGCCGCGATGCGCGAGAACTTCCCCGAGGACAACACCATCAACCGCATGGTGTCGTCGGGTGCTCGTGGTAACTGGCTGCAGATCCGCAACATCGCGGGTATGCGCGGTCTGGTGAACAACCCCAAGGGTGAGATCATCCCCCGTCCGATCATCTCCTCGTACCGCGAGGGCCTGTCGGTGGCGGAGTACTTCATCGCGACGCACGGTACCCGCAAGGGTCTGGCCGACACCGCTCTGCGCACCGCCGACTCGGGTTACCTGACCCGTCGTCTGGTGGACGTCTCGCAGGACGTCATCATCCGCGAGCAGGACTGCGGCACGTCGAAGGGCCTCGAGCTCCCGATCGCCGCGCCGAACTCGCAGGGTGTGCTGACGCGCGACGCGAACGTCGAGAACTCGGTGTTCGCCCGCACCCTGGCATCCGACGTCGTCACCGAGGCCGGCGAGGTCGTCGCCACCGCCGGTGAGGACGTGGGTGACGTGCTGATCGACAAGCTCGTCGAGGCCGGCATCGAGACCATCAAGGTCCGCTCGGTGCTGACCTGCGACTCGGCCGTCGGCGTCTGCGCGCAGTGCTACGGCCGTTCGCTCGCGACCGGCAAGACCGTCGACATCGGCGAGGCCGTCGGCATCATCGCCGCTCAGTCGATCGGTGAGCCCGGTACCCAGCTGACGATGCGTACCTTCCACACGGGTGGTTCGGCCTCGGCCGACGACATCACCCAGGGTCTGCCGCGTGTGCAGGAGCTCTTCGAGGCGCGTACCCCGAAGGGGGCATCCCCGATCGCCGAGGCCGACGGCCGCATCACGATCGAGGAGACCGAGAAGGCCAAGAAGGTCATCCTCACGCCCGACAACGGTGACGAGGAGGTGGTCTACCCGGTGCTGAAGCGTGCGACGCTTCTCGTCGAAGACGGCCAGCACGTCACCGTCGGTCAGCCCCTGCAGGTCGGCACGCTCGACCCGAAGGAGGTCATGCGAGTCATGGGTGCCCGCGAGGTGCAGAAGTACCTCGTCGGCGGCGTGCAGGGCGTGTACCGCTCGCAGGGTGTGCCGATCCACGACAAGCACATCGAGGTCATCGTTCGCCAGATGCTGCGCAAGGTCACCGTGGTCGACCACGCTGACACGACGCTGCTTCCGGGTGAGATGGTCGACCTGAAGCGCTACCAGCAGATCAACCGCGAGGCCGTGGCAGAGGGCAAGCGCCCCGCGTCGGGTCGCCCGGAGCTGATGGGTATCACGAAGGCGTCGCTCGCGACCGAGTCGTGGCTGTCGGCGGCATCCTTCCAGGAGACGACCCGCGTGCTCACGCAGGCCGCCATGGAGGGCAAGCGCGACCCGCTGGTCGGTCTCAAGGAGAACGTCATCATCGGCAAGCTCATTCCGGCCGGAACCGGTCTGTCGAAGTACCGTGACATCACGGTCGAGGCGACGGAAGAGGCCAAGAGCGAGCGCTACCCGAACCGGATCTTCGCATCCGACGGGGCGTACGCCGATGGCGACTTCGGCTACGTCGACTTCGACGCGTTCTCGACGGACGACATCACCCCCGGCACCTACAACTGATTGCTGGAGTGAGTTGAAGGCCCCGGCCCCTCTTCGGAGGGCCGGGGCCTTTCCCGTCCCCCGGCTCCCGTCGGCCGACCGCCCGCGGTACCCTCGCAGGATGACTGCTGTGGTGATCGGGGATGCCCTGATCGATGAGATCCGGGATGCTGCGGGTGTGCGCGAACTGGTCGGCGGGGCCGCCCTGAACGTGGCCGTCGGCCTGCGTCGGCTGGGCGTCGAGACGACGCTGATCGCGATGGTCGGCGACGACGAGGCGGGGGAGCACATCCGCGAGTACCTGCGCGATCACGGCGTGAGGCTGATCGACAGCACGGCCCCTCTCGGGTCGTCGAGGGCGGTGGTGACGTGGTCGCCCGCCGGTGAACCGCAGTACGCGTTCAACGATGCGGCTCGTGGCCGCAGCATCCGGTACGGCCACGAGGCGCGCGAGGCGATCTCGACGGCCGATGTGGTCGCGATCAGCTGCTTCCCGTTCGACCGGCCCGATGAGGTGGATGCCTTGGTCGACGCGCTGGCGGATGCCCGCATCGCCCTCGACCCGAACCCTCGCAGCGGCATGATGGGCGACGTGGCGGAGTTCGTGCGCGGGTTCGAGCGCCTGGCCGCCAGGGCGGCGCTGGTGAAGGTGGGCGCCGACGATGCGACCCTGCTCTACGACGGGAACCTCGACGCGCTGCGCGCTCGTCTCCGCCGACTCGGCGCAGGCGCCGTGCTCGCCACCGCGGGCGCCGACGGAGCGGTGCTCGAGTCGGACGCCGGAGTATTCCGGGCGCCGATCGCGACGCTTTCCGGCCCGGTGGTCGACACCGTCGGCGCGGGGGATGCGACCCTCGCGGCGGTCGCTGCTGGGCTGTCGAACGCCGAGCCGAAGACGGATGCCGAGTGGCAGCAGCTGCTCGATGACGCCATGCTCATCGCCGCGGCGACCTGCCGCGCCCAGGGGGGCCTGCTGCGCACTCCGGAGTCGCTGCGCGAGTCGGAACGGGGCGTTTTCGGCAGCTGACCGTTCGATTTCTCACCGCCACCGACGACCGGTATGCTTGATCTTCGCGCCCCCGGTTGGCTGAGAAAGCCGGACGGGTGTGCACTGGCAAGTTGCCCGAGCGGCCAAAGGGAGCTGACTGTAAATCAGCCGCGTAAGCTTCGGGGGTTCGAATCCCTCACTTGCCACATCCAGACCGAAGGCCCTCGCGATGCGAGGGCCTTCGTCTTTCCCGGGGTTCTGAACGCACCGCCGCCGAATCAGCCGGCGTTGCGCACCAGGATCCGCCAGCGCTCGGGTCCCTCGTCGAGGTATCGAGTGTGGAACGTGTCGCCGTGCTTGCCGCGCAGCTGCGTCATCAGCGGCACCGGGTCGTGCGTTGCCGAGATCACCAGGGCGCCGCCGGGCTGCAGCGACTCGATCGCGCCGAAGATCGCCGCGTGACGCACCGCGTGCGGGATGGCCTGCGCGTCGAGCTCGGGCAGCTGTTCGTCGTGGCCGCCGCAGGCGCAGCCGGTGCCGCCGGCGGTCTGCGACGTGGCTTCTGAACGCGACCGGTGGATCTCGATGCTTCCCATGGGGTTCTCCGTCTCCGAGGGTGGGGCTACGTGCTCGATTTTACTACACTGGATACCGTGGAAAATACAGAGGTGGCCGGAGCCGAACCCGTTCGCCGCGGCGCGGACGGCCGCCGGCACTCGTCCACGCGCGAGCGCATCCTGCGTGAGGTCGAGTCGCGCACCTCGGCATCCATCTCCGACATCGTCGCCGCCACCGGACTGCATGAGAACACCGTCCGCGAGCACCTCGATCGGCTCCGCCGCGACGGACGCGTGCGCCGGGTGCGCGCCGAGGTGCAGGGGCGCGGGCGACCGGCGTGGCGCTGGCAGACGCCTCCCGCCGACGCCGTCGATCCGTACGCGGGCCTGGCGCTCGCGCTCGCCGACACCCTCACCCGGGTCTCCGCCGACCCGGTCGCCGAGGCCCGCGCCTCGGGTGAGCAGTGGGGCGATGAGATCGCGACCCGGCATCCGGATGCCGCCGCCGACCCCCGCGCGATGATCCTCGACGTCATGCGCGAGCAGGGCTTCGCGCCGACCGACGACGGCGACGAGATCCGGCTGCACCGGTGCCCGCTGCTCGCCGCGGCCGCCCGCCGCGCCGACGTCGTCTGCGCGGTGCACGAGGGGATGATCGCCGGCATCCTGCGCTCCCGCGACGAGACGGCGGATGCCGAGTTGCTGCCGTTCCGCGCCGACGGCGCCTGCGCCCTGCACCTGCGGAGCGCATCGTGACCGCCGGCTCGCGCCCGCCCGCCCCGGGCCCAGCCGCCCCCGCTCCAGCCGCCCCAGCCGCGAAACCGGATTCTGCGAGAGAAACCCCGCCGCGCGTGGTTTCTCACGCTGAACGTGGTATCTCACGGCGCCCGGCGCGCGGCCGCCGACCTGGGCTTCGGCTGGTGTGGATGCTGCCCGCCGGCCTCGCCCTGCTGGCCGGGCTCGACGCCGGGCTGCTGCTGCTCGGGCTGCCCGCCCCGGTGACGGCCGAGCGGCTGCCCGCGGTGCACGGCATGCTTCTGGTGCTCGGCTTCGTGGGAACGCTGATCAGCCTCGAGCGGGCGACCGCCCTCGCCCGGCCCCTCGGCTACGCCGCGCCCGCACTGCTCGGCGCCGGAGGGATCCTGCTCGTCGTCCCGGTCGTGCCGCTGGTCGCCGCGAAGATCGTGCTCGCTGCGGGCACGGCATGTTTCGTCGGGCTCTACATCCCGCTGTGGCGTCGGCAGTACGACCACGCGCTGCTCACGCAGCTGCTCGCGGCGGGCCTCGCGCTCGCCGGGGCGCTGATCTGGACCGGGCAGGATGCCATGACCCGCGTCGTCCCGTGGCTGGTCGGCTTCCTCGTGCTGACCATCGCCGCCGAGCGTGTCGAGCTCGCCCGCATCACGATGGGACCGCGGGCGGGCATCCGGCTGCTCGTGCACGGCTGGGCGGTGACGGCCGCGCTCGTCATCGGCCTCGTCTTCCCCGATGCCGGGGCGATCCTGCTCGGCGTGGCCCTGCTCTCGCTCACCGGCTGGCTCGTCGTGCACGACGTCGCTCGCCGCACGATCCGCGGCACGGGTGTGACGCGGTACATGGCCGCGTGCATCCTCGCCGGGTACGTCTGGCTCGCGGTCGCGGCTCTGGTGCTGCTGCTCGGGATGCCCGCCGCGCAGCCGGCCTATGACGCGGTGGTGCACGCCGTCTTCCTGGGCTACACGTTCTCGATGATCATGGCGCACGCCACGACGATCCTTCCCGCGGTGCTGCGGGTGCGCCTGCCGTACCGGCCGGCGTTCTGGGTGCCGATCGCCCTGCTGCAGGCCGCGCTCGTCGTGCGGGTGTGGCTGGGCGACGGGCTCGGGATGCCGGTGGCCTGGCGCGTCGGGGGAGTGCTGGGCGTCGTCGCCCTGCTGCTGTTCGTGCTGACGGCCATTTACAGTGCGATGCGCGGGCAGAGCGCGGGCGAGGGGAGCGCGTCATGACGAAGAACCGCGGATTCTGGCCCCTGCGCGACATCCCGACGGTGGTGTGGCTGCTGCTCACGGTGATCGCCGCCCTCGCGCACCGCTCGCTGCCGATGCCCGGCTGGCTGATGATCCACCTTCTGCTGCTGGGCGCCGTCACGCACGCGATCCTCGTGTGGAGTCAGTACTTCTCGTTCGCGCTGCTGCGCAGCGCCGCCACCGACCGTGACCGCCGGCACCAGAGCATCCGGCTGATCCTGTCGAACTCGGCCACGACGCTGGTGATCACCGGCGTGCTCAGCGGCGTCTGGGCGGTGACGGTCGCCGGTGCCGCCGTGCTGATCGTGGCGGTGGCCTGGCACGCCGCGTCGCTCGTGCGGCGCGTGCGCGGCAGCATGCCGGGCCGCTTCGGCGGCACGATCCGGTACTACATCACCTCCGCCGCGCTGCTGACGATGGGTGCCGCGCTCGGTGCGTGGCTCGCTCGCGGCGACTCCGAACCTCACGTCGTCGTCGCGCATGCGCTGATCAACGTGCTCGGCTGGATCGGTCTCACGGTGGCGGGCACCGTGGTGACGCTCTGGCCCACGATCCTGCGCACGCGCGCCGACGAGGGCGCCGCGGCCGGGGCATCCCGGGCCCTGCCCGTCCTCGCCGGCGGCGTGGTCGTCGCGGCGGCCGGCGCCGCGGTCGCGCACCTGCTCGTCGTGGCTGCGGGACTCGCCGCGTACGTCGTCGGTCTGGTGATCATCTTCGTCTCGCTGTTCCGCGCGGCGCGGCAGAAGGCTCCGCGCACCTTCGCCGCACTGTCGGTCGGGGCGGCGCTGATCTGGTGGGCAGGCACGGTCGCCATGATCGCGGTCGGGGCAGTCGCCGCCGCGCTGGACGGCGGCGGCTTCACGGCACTCGACGCCCTTTTCGGCCAGGTCGTGCCGTACCTGGCCGCGGGATTCGCGGCGCAGGTGCTCGTCGGCGCGCTGAGCTACCTCGTGCCCGTGGTGCTGGGCGGAGGCCCGACCCCGGTGCGCGTCGGCACGGCCGCGTTCGACACAGCCGGCGTGCTGCGCGTCACCGTGGCCAACGCCGCGCTCGCCGTCTGCGCGCTGCCGGTGTCGAGCTTGATGCGCGTGGTCGCCTCGGCGCTGTACCTGGTCGCGATGGCATCGTTCCTCATCGTGATGTGGCGCGCGATGCGCGCCCAGCGGCACGCGAAGACAGCCGAGCCCGTCGACGTCGGCGAGGGCCCGCGCCGCCGCGGTCCGATCGTTCCCGAGGGGGAGCAGGCGCCGGGGCGGCGTGCCGGTCAGGCGGTGGCGGGACTGCTCGCCGTGGTGCTCGTCTCGGCCGGTCTCGCCGCGATCGATCCGGTCGGTCTGGGCTGGAGCGCCGCTCCCCCCGGAGCCGCGGATGCACCCGTGCAGACGGTTCGGGTCGAAGCGGCGAACATGCGCTTCACCCCGAATCGCATCGAGGTGCCCGTGGGCACCCGCCTGGTGATCGAGGTCGCGAACACCGACGACGAGCAGGTGCACGATCTCGTCTTCGCCAACGGCGTCGCCGGCCGGCGACTCGCCCCCGGCGAGAAGCAGACGATCGACGTCGGCGTCATCACCGCCGATCTCGACGGGTGGTGCTCGATCCTCGGGCACCGGCAGATGGGCATGACCCTGCAGATCGTCGCCACGGGCGCGGAGGCGGACGGCGGCTCGCACGCGACACCGGATGCCGGTGGGCACGACATGAGTCACATGGACGGCAGCGCGACCGGATCGGCACCCGGGGCGGCGGACCGCACCCGGACCGCGCCCGACCTGATGGCAGAGCCCGGGCCAGGATTCACGCCCTACGATGCCGTGCTGCCCGCGCTTGCGGCATCCGATGCTCCGGTCACCCGCGAGATGACCCTCACCGTCCGCGACGAGAAGCGCGAGGTCGCGCCGGGGGTCACGCAGACGCTGTGGACCTACAACGGCGCCGCTCCCGGGCCGCTGCTGCACGGCCGGGTCGGCGACCGATTCGTGATCACCCTCGAGAACAGGGGCGCGATGGGGCACTCGATCGACTTCCATGCCGGCTCGCTCGCCCCCGACCGGCCGATGCGCACCATCCCTCCCGGTGAGAGCCTCACCTACACCTTCACCGCGACGCGCGCCGGCATCTGGATGTATCACTGCTCGACCATGCCCATGACCGCCCACATCGCGAACGGGATGTACGGTGCGGTGATCATCGAGCCCCACGACCTTCCCGCCGTCGACCGCAGCTACGTGCTCGTGCAGGGCGAGTACTACCTCGGCGACCACGACGGCGGCATGGTCGACCTCGACCGCATCGCCACCGGAGACCCCGACCTCGTCACCTTCAACGGATACGCGAACCAGTACGACCATGCGCCGCTGCCGGCGCGGGTCGGCGAGCGCGTGCGGGTGTGGGTTCTGGATGCCGGGATCGAGCGCCCGAGCAGCTTCCACATCATCGGCGGCCAGTTCGACACGGTGTGGTCGGAGGGCGCCTATCTGCTCGACCGCTCGGCCGACACCGGGTCGCAGGCTCTGGCGCTGCAGCCCGCGCAGGGCGGGTTCGTCGAGCTGATGTTCCCCGAGAAGGGCACCTATCCGTTCGTGTCGCATCTGATGATCGACGCCGAACGGGGAGCGCACGGCCTCTTCGCGGTGGGCGAGTAGCGCCTCGCCCGACGTGGCCCGGACGGCTTGGACGGCCCGGACGGCGGGACGGCTTACGGATCGGGGGCCGACACTCCAGATGACGGACGCTTCACGGCGATCGGGCCGACATCTGGAGTGTCGGCCCCCGAAGTGTGGTCGGCGCAGCCGGATGAGAGGGTGGAAGTTATGGATGCCACAGACCTGACCCACCTGCGCCGCTGCGTCGACCTCGCGCGTGAGGCGCTCGACGCCGGCGACGAGCCGTTCGGTTCGCTGATCGTCTCCGCCGACGGAGAGGTGCTCCTCGAGGAGCGCAACCGGGTCGCCGGTGGCGATCACACCCGGCATCCGGAGTTCGAGATCGCGCGGTGGGCGGCGGCGCATATGTCACCGCAGGAGCGGGCGGATGCCACGGTGTACACCTCGGGAGAGCACTGCCCGATGTGCTCGGCCGCGCACGCCTGGGTGGGCCTCGGGCGCATCGCGTACGCGACGTCGTCTGCGCAGCTGTCGCAGTGGCGCGAGGAGTGGGGGCTCGGACCAGGGCCGGTGGCGGCGCTGCCGGTGCAGACGGTCGCTCCCGGCATCCCGGTCGACGGGCCCGCAGACGATCTCGTCGACGAGGTCAAGGAGCTGCAGCGACGCCTCACCGACCGCCGGTCTTCCTAGACTGGATCGATGCGACCACTCACCGAGGCCCAGGTCCGCGAAGCGATCAAGAACGCCGATGCCGATGAGATCGAGCAGATCGGGATGCCGCACGACTTCGTCCTGACCGACTGGGACTACATCGACTTCCTCGCCTGGCGAGACCCCGAATCGAGCCGGCGCGCGGTCGTGATCGTCGAGCACGACGGGCATCCGATGGGCATCGTGCTGCGCTCGACCGACCCGGCGCGGGTGCGCTCGGGCATGTGCAACATCTGCCGCACCATGCAGCCGGGCAGCCAGGTGGCGCTGCTGACCGCGAGGCGCGGTGGGGCGAAGGGGCGCCGCGGCGACAGCGCGGGCACGTACATCTGCGCCGACCTGTCGTGCCACGACAACGTGCGCCTCGCGCATCCGCTCGCGCCGAGCGAGGTGCGGGCCCCTGGCCAGATCGACCAGCGGCTCGACGGCACGAAGCACCGCATGGAGGACTTCGTCGTTCGCGTCCTGTCAGAGGACTGAGCCCCGGTCGGGGCCTCAGTACCGGCGGTGTGACCCTCAGTACCAGCTAGGCTGAAACCCCGTCCTGCGCATCGAAGGAGAGCCATGTCCGAGCCGCTTCAGCTCACGATCGACGAGGGCCTCGCCCGGCTCACGCTCAACCGCCCGGCGAGCCTGAACGCCTTCGACGCCGATCTGGCGCACGCGTGGCGGGATGCCGCCGCCGAGGCCGTCGCGCGCGACGATGTCGGGGCCATCCTCATCGACGGCAACGGCCGCGCCTTCTGCGCCGGCGGCGACGTGGTCGCGATGTCGGCGAGCATGTCGGGCGGGCACGAGATCACCGCCCTCGCGCAGGTCATCAACGCGGGCATCCTGTCGCTGACCACCTCGGCCCTCCCCGTCGTCGCGGCCGCGCACGGCACCACGGCGGGCGGCGGCCTGGGCATCCTGATGTGCAGCGACTACGCGGTCGTCGGCGCGAGCTCGAAGATCGGCAGCCGCTACGCGAACATCGGACTCACGCCCGACCTGTCAGTCTCGGCGCAGCTCGCACGCGCGGTCGGCGAGCGTCGCGCGCTGCAGCTGCTGCTGCAGGATCGGATGCTGACCGCCGAGGAGGCCGTCGACTGGGGTCTCGTCGCCGAGGCCGTCTCCGGCGCCGATCCGGAGGCGGAGGCGGATGCTGTGCGCGAGCGCGCCGAGCAGGTCGCCCGCTTCTGGCTGGCCGGTGCATCCGCCGCGTACGGGCAGGCGAAGCGCCTGGTGCGCTCGCAGCCGTCGCGCTCGTTCGAGCAGCAGCTGAGCGCCGAGGCCGACTCCATCGGCGCGGCGTTCGACACGGCCGACGCGCAGGCGCGCATCGCCGGATTCGCGGCCGCCTCGCGTAAGCGCTGAGGCTTATCCACAGCATCCGATCGTCCCGACGGGTGCATGCGAGGATGAGACCACCGACCGGGGAGGATCTCACCATGTCCGACGCCACACCGTCAGCCGAGCATCCGGCGAAAGCCGATGCGAACCAGCCCATGTCCTCGAAGCTGCTGCGCGGTGCCATCTGGATCGCGATCGGCGCTCTGATCGCCGCGGCCCTGGTATGTGTGGTCTGGGTTCTGGTCGGCGATCAGGACGGACTGATCGGGCGGGCGTTCCTCACGATCCTGCTGCTCGCCCTGTTCGCAGGCGTCGCGATCGCCGAGGCGCATCTGGCCGAGCGCCGCCCCGACTGGCTCGCCCTCACCAGCATGATCAGCTGGATCATCGTGCTGCTCGTCGGCGCCGTGAAGATCTGGCTGCCGCACGACATCGCCGAGCCCTTCGGCTGGGAGGGCGCGAGGTTCTTCCAGTTCCTGCTCGTGATCGCGGTCCTGCAGCTCGCCTTGGCGCACGTGCGTCTGTTCACGAAGGCCTCCCGCCGCTACGTCACGACGTTCACGCGGGTGATCGTCATGGTCACTTTCGCGATGCTCGCCGGCCTGGTCGCGCTGCTGGTGTTCCACCTCACTTTCCCCGACCAGTTCAGGTACGACGACCTGTACTGGCGCATCGTGGTCGCGCTGGCGATCCTCACCGCCGTCGGCACCACCCTGATCCCGCTGCTGAACGCCCTGTTCGCGCCGCGTGCGCCTCGGCCCGCGCGCCCGGTCGTCGCGGTCGCTCCGCAGCAGATGTGGCCGACCTACGCCGACGGCCGCACGCCGCTGCCGGCGCTTCCCGATGGCAGCCCCGACTTCAACGCGTACTACACCGGCCGTCCGACGTACGCGCCGCAGCAGACGTCGTCGACCTTCCCGCAGCTCGAGGATCCGCATCACGCGTACGGGCAGGCTGCTCACCCCGGCGCGCCGACCGGGTCGCCGACCGTAGCGCCGCGGGTCGAGCCGACGCGGGACGACAGCGCGCCGTTCGCGCATGTTCCCGGGCGGCACGAGGGCGGGCCCGCAGCGGGTGCGCCTTCGGCTCCGCCTGCGCCTCCTGCGCCGGCCGCGTGGCCTGCGCCGGCCGCTCCGGGGATGCCGTCGGGGTCGGGCGCGGCCGGAGTGCCGCCCATGCCGGGCGCTCCGGGTACGCACCCCGCGCCGGGAGCGGCGCACGGCGGACCCGGCGTTCCGACGGTTCCGTCCGCGCCGTCGATGCCCCACCCCACCGCCGCCCCGACCCCTCCGCCGGTGCCGCAGTCTCCGTCTGCGCCGCAGTCTCCGGCGGCGTCGCAGTCTCCGTCTGCGCCGCCGGTTCCGCCCGCGCCCCCGGTCCCGCCGACTGCTGAGCCGCACGCTCCGCAGGGTTCCGAGGATCAGCAGTGACCGCAGCCGATCTGGGGGCACTCGTCGCTGAGGTCGCGCGCGAAGCCGGCGAACTGGCTCGCCGTCGGCGCTCCGAGGGTGTGGCGCTCGCCGCGACCAAATCCACCATCGCCGACATCGTGACCGAGGCCGACCGCGAGGTCGAGCACCTCATCCGCGAGCGAGTGCGGGCCGAGCGTCCGGACGACGGGTTCCTCGGCGAGGAGACGGGTGCCGAGCGCTCTTCGAGCGGATGCACGTGGGTCGTCGACCCGATCGACGGCACGGTCAACTACGCGTACGGCATCCCCGGGTACTCGGTGAGCATCGCCGTCGTCGAGGGCGAGCCCGACCCCGAGCACTGGCAGGGTGTCGCCGCAGCCGTGTGCGCGCCCGCGCTGGGTGAGCTGTTCACCGCAGTCCGCGGCGAGGGTGCATGGCTCGACGGCACGCGTCTGGCCGTCACCACCGAGACGCCCGCCGGAGCCCTGCTCGGCACCGGCTTCGGGTACGACCCGTCGACCCATGACGGCGACCTGGCCACGGTCAGGCGCGCGATGGCCATGGCCCGCGACGTGCGACGCATGGGATCCGCGGCGATCGACCTCGCCTACCTTGCGGCCGGACGCCTCGACGGCTTCTTCGAGCGCGGGTTGAAGCCCTGGGACTTCGCCGCCGGAGCGCTCCTCGTCGAGGAGGCCGGGGGACTCGTCACCCGCCTCGATCCCTCCGCCGCCAGGCCGATGCTGGTCGCCGGCGGCCCCGACATCCACCGTCGACTGTGCGAGCTGATCTCCGACCCGCGCGGCTGAACGGTATGTTCGGACTCATGGCTTTTTCAGCCTGAGCACGATAGCGTTTATCCGATCGTTACTTTCGTCGCCCGAATGGCGAGAGTGACCAAGCCCTTCCCCAGCTTGACCAGAAACCCGAAAGATCCGTTTTGCCCCCTGAGCACACAGAGAACGCCGCTGCCCCGACGCGTCGTTCGAATCGACTTCGCGCCGCTTCAGTGGTCCCCGCGGATTCGACGACTCCGAATGCAGACCAGGTCGTCCCTTCTTCGGCATCCGCTGTCGCCGCCGCTGCGGCCGTGACCGCCGCCGCCGTCTCGGCTGCCGCGACCAGCCGCCGCGCACGCCGGATGTCCGCAGGCGGAAGTTCCGAGGCGCAGACCATCGCCGAGCCCGAGGCCGTCATCGCCGCGCCCGCGGCGGTCATCGCCGAGATCGTCGCATCTATGGCATCCGCCGCAGCACCCGCCCCCGCGCCCGCTGTGCGCGAGGAGCCGGCCGCGATCGTCGATCCCGTCGCAGTCTCGGCATCCACCGACTCTTCCGCGACGGCGCCCGCCGGCGCAGCCCCGACCGGCTCCGATCCGTTCGCGGCCGCATCGGAGGCCTTCGGCTTCCGTCCCGTCGATGACCAGCCCGTCGACGAGGTTCCCGTCGCCGACCAGCCCGTGTCTGCGGGCGTCGTGGTCTCGCACGTCGCTCCGCGGCGGCCGCGCGTCGCGCGGTTCGTCGCCGCGGGCGCGAGCCTCGGCATCATGGGCGTCGCCGGCCTCATCGCCGTGTCGATGACTCTGCCCGTCTCTGCCGTCGCCGCCACGCAGGGTGGCGCAAAGGCATCCCTCGTCGCCGGCACATCTGCCGCCTCTTCCTCGGCGAAGAAGGGCGATGGCGAGATTCAGGCGTTCGTCGCCCCCGCCGACGTGCAGGGCGAGTCGCTCGCCCGCTCCGACTCGTACTCGACGATCTCGCTCGCGCAGGTCGCCGCCGAAGAGGGCATCAAGTTCTCCGAGAGCCTGTACACGAACGACCCCGAGGCGGCCATCCAGTGGCCGTTCAAGGTCGGCGTGGCGATGAGCTCGCCCTACGGACAGCGCTGGGGCCGACTGCACGCCGGCATCGACCTCGTTCCGGGAGAGGGCGCGCCCATCCAGGCGATCGCCGACGGCACGGTGCGCACCGCCACCGAATCCGGCGGCGCATACGGCGTGACGATCTACATCGACCACGTCATCGACGGTCAGGTCGTGACGAGCCACTACGCGCACATGCAGCACGGCTCGATGCAGGTCAAGGCCGGCGACAAGGTCAAGGTGGGCGACGTCATCGGTCACGTCGGCAACACCGGTCGTTCGTACGGCGCGCACCTGCATTTCGAGATCATCATCAACGGCTCGACCGTCGATCCGCTGCCGTGGATGCAGCGAAACGCCGGGCGTTACGAGTACTAGGCCTCGATTTCGCGCGAGACACCGCGAGGTGATAATCTCATCTGGTTGCCCGGAGACGGGCAGCACGCCCCGATAGCTCAGTGGCAGAGCACTTCCATGGTAAGGAAGGGGTCGTCAGTTCAATCCTGACTCGGGGCTCGCAGCATTCGCATTTCGATCGGATGCCCTGCGGCAGGGTAGCTCAGTTGGTGAGAGCGCACGACTCATAATCGTGAGGTCGCGGGTTCAAGCCCCGCTCCTGCTACAGATGAAGACCCCCGGTTCGCCGGGGGTTTCGTCGTCTCCGGGCACGCTTCGCGGGGGCCGGGGGCGTCTACGACGACGAGACGTGTGTTCCAGCACGGGACCTGCCTGCCGAAGGTCGGTTTCATGCTGCAACGCAAGTCTCGCGGGGGCCGGCAGGGCCGGCGGGGCCGGCGGGAGACTGCAGCGTCCGACCTGCCCGATAAACTGGAGCCGATGACTGGCGCGCGTGCCGAGGCGGCATACTCTCGCTCCCTCGCGGCGTTCCGAACGCCGACGCTGGGGCTGCTTCACGGTCGCCAGGCGCCGTTCGTCATCGCCGCGCTGTCGATGCTGTTCTCGGCCGAACGTCCCGCCGTTCCCGTCGCGGATGCCCATGCCGAGGTCGCCGAGGCTCTCGACGAGCTGCGTGCCGCCGGCCACGACGATGACGACCGCCGCATCCCCTCCGGCAGTGGCCGCGAGGTGTGCCGCACCTGGGCGAAGCAGGGCTGGCTCGTGCAGCAGATCGACGAAGACGTCGAGGTGTACCGGCTCTCGGCGCATGCTGTCGAGGCGCTCGAGATCACCGGCCGCACCGGCGGCGGGCGCACCCGCGTGTCGAACTCGCGCGTGCGCACCCTGCTCGACGCGGTCGAACGGCTGGCCGACGAGGCCGAAGCCGACCCGGTGAAGCGGATCGCGCGCCTCACCGCCGAACGGGATGCGCTCGACGCCGAGATCCTGCGGGTGCAGGCGAACGGCACGGTTCTCGTCGACGACGAGGAGCTGTACGAAGAGGCCGAGAACATCCTGCATCTGGCGCGCGAGCTGCCCGCCGACTTCACCCGCGTGGCCGAGTCGCTCAAGGCGATGCAGCGCGATGTCGTCGCGCACCTGCGCCGTGATGAGCGACCGACCGGCGAGGTGCTGCGCGAATACCTGCAGCGCGCCAAGGACGTCATGCAGTCGACTCCCGAAGGGCGGGCCTTCGCCGGAGCCCTGCGGCTGATCGGCGACCCGGACCGCATCGACGCCCTCACCGAGCAGCTGCACGACCTGCTCGCGCATCCCTTCGCCCGGCACCTCGACCAGACGCAGCGGGCGGAGTTCGACGCGATCGGCCGCCGGGTCGAGCTGGGGGTCGAAGAGGTGCTGGCCGCTCAGCGCCGCGCCTCGCACGTGATCACCGGACAGGTGAAGACGCACGACCCGCTGCGTGATCGGCAGATCGACGACCTGCTGCGCGATGTCATCTCCGGGCTGCACCACTGGGCGCAGACCGCGCCGGCGAGTGCGACGGTCGAGCCGGTGCGCAGCCTGCCGCTGATCGACCTCGGTCGGCTGCGTCAGACGGTGGGCGACGTACGCCCGCCCGGCGCTCCCGCCCCGCTGACGGATGCCGACGACGTCGAGTACCTCGAAGCCGACTCACGCTCGTGGGGCGGCCCGAGGTATGCCGAGCTCGAGGCGTACGTGGCGGGTCTCGGCGAGGGATTCGACCTGGGGGATGCCTTCGCGCACGCTCCCGACGACACGCGCCGCCCGGTCGACCTGGTCGGTCTGCTCGAGATCGCGCACCGCAACGGCATGAACGAGACCGACGGTCTGTCGACCGTCGAGACGCTGCGCCCCGACGGCACCACGAGGCGCTTCGCGTTCGTCTCGGCGACCGCTCGCGCAGCCGAGGAGGACGACGATGACTGACGAGACTGCCGCTTCCGGCCCGGCCACCCGCCAGGCATCCGCGCCGGAGATGGACAACGCGGGTGGGGATGCCGTGGGACCGGCGTTCTCCATCCCTGAGTCGATGGCCCGGGGTCGGACATCCGGGTCCGGGATGGAGAACGCGGGTGGGGATGCCGTGGGACCGGCGTTCTCCATCCCTGGGCGATCCGACGACCGCGCGGACGCCCACACCGAGGCGCCGTTCATCGCGCCCGTCGCGATGGAGGACGACCCCGATGAGCTCTTCCCCGGAGACCGCGGCACGCTCGACCCGGAGGTGCGACGCGTGCTCGTGCACGTGCTGCAGCGGCGGTTCCTCAGCGCCGACAGCCGCGCCGAATGGGCGCTGCTGCTCGAGCACCAGCAGCTGATCGAGTCGCGCATGCACGACCTGTATCTGCGCCTGGTCGTCGACCTCGGCCGCGGTGTGGCGTACAAGCAGCAGGTGCGCTCCGACGAGTTCGAGGTGCCGATCCTGCTCAAGGACGCGCCGTACAACCGCACCGAGACGCTCGTGCTCGTGCATCTGCGCACGGTCTTCCAGCGCGAGTCGGCGGCGGGGGAGCCGGCGCCGCGCATCGACATCGAAGACATCGAGCAGACGGTGCTCAGCTATCTGACGGATGCCGACGGCAGCACGGCTCGTCAGCAGAAGGCGATCCGCGCGGCGCTCGAGCGGCTCGACCGCGAGGGCGTGATCGACGAGGAGACTCTCGGGCGCTACCGGATCAGCCCGCTGGTCGAGGTGGTGCTGAGCGCCGAGAAGCTCGCCGAGCTGCGCGCGTGGCTGCGCGAGCAGGCGGCGCAGCAGGCATCCCGAGCGGCAACCGCTCAGAAGGAGGCAGCGCGGTGACGATGCTCGACACGCTCTTCGGCCTGATCCCCGCAGATTCCCGCGGCCAGCAGTGGGTCGCCGAAGACCTGCAGCTGATCAACTGGGGCGGCTACGACGGCGGACCGCACCGGGTGCGGTTCTCACCGAACGCGACCATGCTGTGCGGCGGCTCCGGATCGGGCAAGTCGACTCTGATGGATGCCTACATCGCCCTGATGATGCCGCACACCACACCGTTCAACGGCGCCTCCAACGGCGGGATCACCGGCCGCCCGCGGGGGGACGAGCAGCGCAACATCCTCTCGTACGGTCGCGGCAAGATCGACGAGTCGCGCACCGACGAGGGCACCAGGCTGCGCGTGCTGCGCGGCGACGGCGAAGACACCTGGACGGCCATCGCGATGACGTGGCTCGACCACGACGGATCCCGGTTCACGGCGCTGCGCGCCTGGTACATCCCGGCGGGTGCGCGCGTCCTCGAAGACACCGTGCGGGTGCGTGCGACGACCGACGGGTTCTTCGACCTCGCCCGCCTCGAAGAGGCCGCCTCGCAGCGGCTCGCCGACTCGGCGCTGCGCGCCCTAGGGCTCGACACTCTCGGCACCGACCGCGAGTTCTCAGCTCGCCTGCACGCCGTGCTGGGCATCGGCGCGGCGGGTTCCGGCGCGAAGGCGATGAGCCTGCTCGCCCGCATCCAGGCCGGTCAGCAGATCACGACGGTCGACGATCTGTACAAGCGGCTGGTTCTCGAAGAGCCCGAGACGATGGCGACGGCGGATGCCGTGGTCGCGCACTTCGACGAGCTCGAGAGCACCCGCGCGAGCATGATCACCGCGCGCCAGCAGGTGAACGCGCTCGAGCCGATCCCTGGCATCCGGGATCGCATCACCGCGGCCGCAGAGCGGGTGCGCCTGATCGACGAGGTGGGCGACTTCGCCTCACCCGACTCGCGCGCGACGCTGTGGCGGGCCCAGCGCCGCCTCGATCTGCTGCGCGAGGTCGAGGACGAGCTGCGCGACCGCACGCACGCTCTCGATCTGACCCTGCGTGAGAAGAAGGCGCTCGTCGACGCCGCCGAAGCCGAGCGCGACGGCCTGCTCGACCTGCTGCGTCAGTCCGGCGGCGACCGGCTCGAGACCGCGCAGCGCGAACTGCGCGCGGTCGAGCGGCGCCTCGCCGAGGTGCGGCGCGAGCGCGACCGGTTCGACGCGGTGCTGACCGAGCTCGGACTGTCGGCGGCGACGGCCGCGGAGTTCGCCGAGGTGCAGACGGCCGCCCGCGCGGCACAGTCCGAAGCATCCGCTCGCCGGCAGGCCAGGGCGACGTTCGCCGAGGCCGAGTCCGCCCGGCAGGCGCTCGCGAAGCGCCGTCGTGCGCTCGCCGAGGAGCGGGCGGAGGCGGATCGGCTGCGCGGCAGCATCCCTCCCGCCCTCGACCGGGCACGCGTGCTGCTGGCCGAGGCGGCCGGTCTCGACGTCGACGCCCTGCCGTTCGTGGGCGAGCTGATCGAGGTGCGCACCGAGTTCGAGCCGTGGCGCGAGGCGTTCAATCTCGCCCTCGGCGGGTTCGCGACGACGATCCTGCTCGACGACGCGCACCTCGACCGGTTCCGGGCGGCGATCGACGAGGTGCGCCTGCCGATCCGGCTGCGCTACGAAGGCGTCCAGACCGGGCTGGCCGAGTCGCCGAACGCCGATGCGCGAACCCTGCCCGGCCGTGTCGACCACCGCTCCACGCCGTTCACCGGCTGGCTGCAGCAGCGCCTCGACGAGCGCTTCGGGTTCGTGTGCGTCGACTCGTCGGCGCAGCTGGGGGCGCACTCGATGGCGCTCACCATCGCGGGTCAGATGTCGCAGGGCAGTCGGGGCGCGCACGGCGGGCACGGGCGCGAGAACGTACTGGGCTTCTCGAACGAGCGGCGCCTGCGCGCACTCGACGAGCAGGCCGCGGCGCTCGAGGCGGAGGCGGCGGCGGCGACCGCCGCCGTGACCGACGCGGAGGCGGCGATGGATGCCATCGAGCAGCGCTCGACGGCATTCGCGATGATCCATGACCTGACCTGGGAGCAGATCGACGTCGCGTCCCTCGAAGCGGAGGTCGAGCGCTGGCAGGCCGTCGAGGCGGAGGTCACCACGACGAATCCCGAGATCGCCGATCTGCGCGAGCGCGCCGAGAGCCTGAAAGTTCGAGCCGCCGTGCTGCGCGACGAGATCGGCGCGCTCGGCGCGCAGCGCGCCGACGCCCAGGAGCGCTGGGGTGCGGTGACCGACGACGTCGACGAGTGCCAGCGGGTGGTCGACGAGGCGGCGGAGATGTCGGTCGGCGATGCGCAGGCGGCGTTCCTCGATGAACGGTTCATGCTCGACCGCGGTGCGGGGGAGGGCGCGGGGGCGTCGGCGAGCGACCGCCTCGCTCGGCTCGACCTGGCGCTGACGTCGGCGGCGGCACGCCTGGCATCCGATCGCCGCGCCGCGGTCGAGGCGCACGACGAGCAGCGGGAGCGGATGCTGCAGCTGATGTCGTCGTTCCTCGAGAGGTGGCCGAACCTCAACCTGCTGCCGGATCCGGATGCCTCGGTGCCCGAGTTCCTCGGCATCCTCGAGGCGCTGCGTACGAACGGGCTGCACGAGCTCGAGAGCGAATGGCGCGACAGTCTGCTGGGGCTCTCGGGCAACGACCTGACCAGCCTCGATTCGACGCTGAGCCGATCGGTGCGCGAGATCAGGGAGCGCATCGAGCCGATCAACAGCATCATGCGCGAGCTGCCGTTCTACGACGACCGGCATCGCCTGCAGATCTCGCCGCGCGAGAACCAGTCCGAGGCCCGCCGGCGCTTCCGTCGAGAGCTGCGCGAGGTGCGCGGGCTGATCGAGGCGGCATCGACCGACGACGAGCGCGAGCACGCGTACAAGCGGATGAGCCGTCTGATCGGGCGGATGCGTCGCACGGCGCCCGACTTCGCCGAGCTGATCGATGTGCGCAACCACGTGCGCGTGTCGGCCGAGCGGGTGCTCGCCGAGACGGGGGAGCACGTCGCCCTGTACGACCACATCGGCGAGAAGTCGGGTGGTGAGTCGCAGGAGCTGGTCGCGTTCATCGTCGGCGCGGCTCTGCGATATCAGCTGGGGGATGCCGGCGCGTCGCGTCCGCGCTACGCCCCGGTGTTCATGGACGAGGCGCTGATCAAGGCCGACGCGCACTTCACCAAGCGCGCGATCGGCGCGTGGCGGGGGCTGGGCTTCCAGCTCGTGATCGGCGCGCCGAACGACAAGTACAGCGCGATCGAGCCGCACGTCGATGTGGAGTACACGATCCTCAAGGACACGCGAGGTCGGTCGTGGGCGAAGCCGAAGGTCGCGGTCTGAGGCAGCGATTCCTGGTGGCGCGTGCCAGCGGGGTCGCGCGGGTCAAGCGGGGCAGCGCGGCCGGGCCGCAGCCTCCGGCAAGGCCGCGGGACTGCCAGGGCAGAGCAGAGCGCAGCGATCGGCGCCGTCAGGCGGCGATGTCGTAGCGGGCTCTGCCGCCGAGGCGGGGTGCGCGGGTGCGATCGATGTGTGGTGGTGGGATGAACCACACTCGTCCCCTGATGCCCGAGCGCGCATCGGTGTTCTCGATCCGGATCTCCCACCCGTTGTCATGGATGCGATGGTGACAGGTCGAGCACAGCAGGATCCCGTTGGCGAGGTCCGTCGGCCCGGTGTCTCGGTTCCACCAGGCGATGTGGTGCACTTCGGTCATGTTCGGTGGGAGTCCGCACATCGCGCATCCGCCGTCTCGGTCGACGAGGGCGACTTTCTGCTGTCGGGTGAACAGGCGCTTCTCGCGTCCCCAGTCGAGGATGTCCCCGGCGCTGTCGAGCACGCAGGGGATGACGCCGCCGCTGGCGGCCATCCGGCGGATCGCGGTGACGGAGATGGGCTGGTCGATCCCGTCGATGCTTCCCGCGCCCGTGCCCGCTTCGAGATCCGATGCGTTGATGCGGACGATGACGGTGGCACCGCTGACGGGCATCCGGCTGTCGCAGTCGAGCGCGTGCGCGCAGAACAGGGTGAGGGCGTCGGCGCGCATCATGGTGACGGTGCGCTGATCGGCATCCGCATCAACGACGCCCGTGTCGGCCAGGTCTTTGCGGGCCTGGAACTGTGCCGACACGTATCCGTCGATCGCGGCTTTGATCGGCGCGCCTTCTTCGACGGGGGTGACGAGGTTGAGGTGCAGCATGCCGTCGCGTTCGAACATGCTCAGCGCCCGCTGCGCGCGGTGTTCTTCTTCTCGCGCTTCGAGCTTGTCGGCTTCGAGTACCGCTTCGGCGCGCTTGACGAGTCGGCGCACGTCATCCAGCGACAGTCCCACGGCCCGCTCGACGAGCTGCTGCTCGACATCCGCCACAAGATCTTTGTCGGCCCCGATCCGGGCCCGGTCGAGGAACTCCACGATCACCGCCGCCCCGGTACCACCCAGGCGGCCGGAGGTGACGGCACCCTGCACGGCCGGGTACTTCGCCGGCGCCGGCTCGCCGAGCAGGTTCTGCCGGGGCGCGATCGCCTCGCCGACTTTCACCAGCCGCGCCGCGTCTCCCGCGCTGGTGCCGGTGGTGGTCGCGATGAGCTGCGCGGTGTTGCGGAATCCTTGCTGCTTCGCCAGCGACTCCGCACCCAGCTCCGGTCGGGATTCGTGCGCGATGGCCGCGGCGACGTCGGCCTGCAGGGCATCCAGCGCCCGCCGCGCGGACCCGATGGCGCGGGTCATCGACACGAGGTCTGACCGGTCGAGGTCGGCCGCGGAGCCGGCATCCGCCCACACCCCGGCGAGAGCCGTGACGGCTTCTCGCAACGGGTGCAGAGCGGATGCTGACATGTGAAAAGCCTAAACGCCGGCCAACCACAAGTCAAGCAGAATTACGAAGAAAACTGTACCACTTCTCCGCAAATATCGAAACTATATGCGACTCAAGAAACGCGTCGGTCAGGCATCCTAGGCATCAACCGCCGACATCCGCGGCCGGCCCTCGCGTCTAGGCTGAACAGGTGCGCATCCGCCTCGACATCGCCTACGACGGCACCCATTTCCGCGGCTGGGCCAAGCAGCCGGGCCTGCGCACGGTGCAGGGCACGATCGAGGCGGCGCTCGCCCGCATCCTCGGCTCCGAGGCGCAGCTGGTCGTCGCGGGTCGGACGGATGCCGGGGTGCACGCCTCCGATCAGGTCGCGCACGTCGACCTCGATGACGCCCAGTGGGCTCGGCTGCAGACGCGGCACGGCCATGCGGCCACCGATCCTGCGGGGTCGCTCGCCCGTCGCATCCGGGGTGTGCTCGGCAACTACCCCGACGTGACCGTCACCCGCACCAGCCTCGCGCCCGGGGGATTCGACGCGCGCTTCTCGGCCGTGTGGCGTCGGTACGCCTACCGGCTCGCCGACGCCACGGTCGGCTACGACCCGATGCGCCGCAACGACACCACGACGATCCGCGCCGCGCTCGACGTCGGGCGGATGGATGCGTCAGCGCAGACCCTCATCGGCCTGCACGACTTCGCCGCCTACTGCAAGCCGCGGGAGGAAGCGACGACGATCCGCACCCTGCTCGACTACCGGTGGACACGCGATCGCGACGGCGTGCTGATCGCCGAGGTGAAGGCCGACGCGTTCTGCCACAGCATGGTTCGCGCCCTGGTCGGCGCGTGCGTGGCGGTGGGGGAGGGCAAGCTCGAGGTGGTGGATGTCGCCCGGCTGCGCGACGAGCTCACCCGCACGAGCGCGTTCAAGGTGCTGCCGGCGAGGGGACTCACTCTCGTCGAGGTCGGGTATCCGGCTGACGAACTGCTGGCATCCCGCGCCGAGCAGACGCGCGCCCGACGCGACCGCGACGAGGAATAGTCCCGGTCGAGCCTCTCGCGCAACCCCGTCGCGCGCTCGGATGGCGCCGGTAACGTGGCGGGCATGAGAGTGATCTCGTATAACCTTCGCAAGCATCGCGCCGCAACGGAGCTGGCGGCGCTCGTCGCGGAGCACGATCCCGACATCCTCTGTCTGCAGGAGTGCGACACCACGGCCCTTCCGGATGCCATCGGCGGACTCTCCCTCGTGCACACCACCAGCGGCAATCGGCTAGGGCTCGCGATGTACCTGCGCCGCAACACGTTCCAGGTCGAGCAGGTGCGCACGATCGGGCTGAAGAAGTCGCTGCACGATCGGGTGCTGAAGCCCGCGCACGAGCGTGTGCTCGGCGCGCAGCTGCGCGACATCGACACCGGGCGGGGGCTGATCGTCGCGTCGTTCCACGCCGCGCCCCTCACCGCGCTCAACTCGCTGCGCCGCAATCAGATCAGAGCGGGTCTCGACGCCCTGCAGGACCTCGGCCCCGGGATGCCCGTGCTCATGGTGGGCGACTACAACTACCCCGTGTTCAAAGAGAGCCTCGGCCAGACCGTGCGCGACCACGGGTACACGCTCACCCTCAGCGACGACCGCACGTACACGCGCTACCGCGTGTTCAAGGGGCACTACGACTTCGCGACCTCGGTCGGCTTCGACATCTCGAAGATCACGACCCTGCCGCAGGCCACGAGCGACCATCGCCCGATCCTGGTGACCGCCGAGGCCGAGTAGTTCGGCCTCAGCCTCCGGATGCTGTAAGGTTGACCCTTGGTGTGTGATCAACTGCGGTCGCACCCGCGAACGTGAGCCCTCCACTGGCGCGTGTTCCACTCGGATCCTCGAGACGGAACCCACCCCGGAGTGGGATTCACGAACCTCTCCGTTCGAATCAAGAAAGCAGCACTATCGTGACGCGCACTTACACCCCGAAGGCCGGGCAGGTCCAGCGTGACTGGATCGTCATCGACGCCACCGACGTCGTTCTCGGCCGCCTGGCATCGCACGCAGCAGCAATCCTGCGTGGCAAGCACAAGCCCACCTTCGCCCCGCACGTCGACGTGGGTGACTTCGTCATCATCGTCAACGCCGAGAAGGTCGCCCTCACGGGTCAGAAGCTCCAGAAGAAGATGGCCTACCGCCACTCCGGCTACCCGGGCGGTCTGACCGCCACGAGCTACGCCGAGCTCCTCGAGAAGCACCCGGTTCGCGCCGTGGAGAAGGCCGTCCGCGGCATGCTCCCGAAGAACACCCTGGGTCGTCAGCAGCTGTCGAAGCTCAAGGTGTACGCAGGTGCCGAGCACCCGCACGCCGCTCAGCAGCCCACGCCGTACACCCTCGACCAGGTCGCCCAGTAAGCGCCGTAAGACTTAAGGACATACTCGTGGCTGAAATCCAGGACACCACCGAATTCCCGCAGACCTTCTCGACCTCGAGCCCTGAGGCAGAGGTCCAGGAGTCGGCTCCCCGCCCCGTGCTCTCCGTTCCCGGTGCCGCTGTCGGCCGTCGCAAGCAGGCCATCGCCCGCGTGCGTCTGGTTCCCGGCTCGGGCACCATCACCATCAACGGTCGCACGCTCGAGGACTACTTCCCGAACAAGCTGCACCAGCAGCTGATCAACGACCCCTTCACGGTGCTGAACCTGCAGGGTGCGTACGACGTCATCGCCCGCATCTCGGGTGGCGGCGACTCGGGCCAGGCCGGCGCGCTGCGCCTCGGCATCGCCCGTGCGCTGAACAACATCGACGCCGAGAACAACCGCCCGACCCTCAAGAAGGCCGGCTTCCTCTCGCGCGACGCTCGCGTCATCGAGCGCAAGAAGGCCGGTCTCAAGAAGGCCCGCAAGGCTCCTCAGTACTCGAAGCGCTGATCCGCGCAGTTCCTGTTATGGCACTGTTCGGAACGGACGGCGTGCGGGGGCTGGCCAACGGTCAGCTCCTCACCGCCGAACTTGCGCTCCACCTGGCCCAGGCGACTGCTGTCGTCCTGGGCCAGGGCCGTATCGCCGAGGCGCGTCGCACCGCCGGCAAGCGGCTCACCGCTGTCGTCGCGCGTGATCCGCGCATCTCGGGGCACTTCCTCAGCGCCGCGGTCGAGGCGGGTCTCGCGTCGTCGGGCGTGGATGTGCTCGATGCGGGCATCCTGCCCACGCCGGCCGCGGCGTTCCTCATCTCGGACATCGACGCCGACTTCGGCGTGATGATCTCGGCCTCGCACAACGCGGCCCCCGACAACGGCATCAAGATCTTCGCGCGCGGCGGAGTGAAGCTGCCCGATGTCGTCGAACAGCGCATCGAAGAGCACATCGAGTCTCGGGAGAAGCTGCAGCCGACCGGCGGCGACGTCGGTCGCGTCATCCGGTTCTCGGATGCCGAGGATCGCTACGTCATGCACCTGCTGGCCTCGCTGCCGCACCGGCTCGACGGCATCCACGTCGTTCTCGACTGCGCCAACGGCGCGGCATCCGGCGCCTCGCCCGAGGTGTTCACCGCGGCGGGCGCCAAGGTCACCGTCATCGGGGCGGATCCCGATGGCCTGAACATCAACGACGGCGTCGGATCGACCCACCTCGACAAGCTCGCGGCGGAGGTCATCCGCGTCGGAGCCGACATCGGCATCGCACACGACGGCGACGCCGACCGCTGCCTCGCCGTCGACGCCGACGGGAAGATCGTCGACGGCGACCAGATCATGGCCATCCTGGCCGTGGCGATGAAGAGCCGCGGCAAGCTGGTCGACGACACGCTCGTCGCCACCGTGATGAGCAACCTCGGCCTGCACATCGCCATGCGCGAGCAGGGCATCACCGTGCGTCAGACCGCGGTGGGCGACCGTTACGTGCTCGAGGACATGAACGCCGGCGGCTACTCGCTCGGCGGCGAGCAGTCGGGTCACGTGATCATGAGCGATTTCGCCACCACCGGCGACGGCCTGCTCACGGGGCTCCACCTGGTCGCCGAGATGGCGCGTCAGAAGAAGTCGATCGCCGAACTGGCCTCGATCATGACGGTCTACCCGCAGGTGATGATCAACGTGAAGGACGTCGACAAGGACGCCGTCTCGGATCACGCCGGCGTACAGGAAGCCGTGAAGGACGTCGAGGCCCAGCTGGGCGCGACCGGCCGGGTGCTGCTGCGCAAGTCGGGCACCGAGCCGCTCGTGCGCGTGATGGTCGAGGCAGCGGATGCCGAGACCGCGAACTCCCACGCGGAATCGTTGGCGCGCACGGTGCGACAGCACCTCGCGCTCTGAGACGCCCTCCGGTCAGAAAGGCGGTCACCCTCGCGGGTGGCCGCCTTTTCGCATGCCCGGCAGAGAAGACGGGAGCGGCCCCAGCGAGTGGGGACTCAGCAGGGGCCGCTGACACGGGCCGCTGGGGACAGCTCCGCATCTGACGCGAGGCACTGGGGATGCCGGACCGCGCCAGCGACGCATGTGACAGCGTCGCCCTTCGACTCTATCGCTGAAAGCGTCGGATGAGCTCTGGTTCAGCTTGTGGTTCGATTGCGTGCCTGACGGACGTTCGCGGACGACGTTATCATTCGCCGACGATCAGGGTGAAGGACACATCCGGCACGGTCTGGTCGGGATCGCCGAGCAGCACATCCGTCGTTCCGGGCGCCACCGCCTTGATCCGAATCTCGCTCCCGTCGCGCGACGGCTCGTACGCCCCGATACTGCTGTCGAGGATCATCGCGTCGTAGATGACCGCGTCCTCGCCCTGGGTGTCGATGCCGAGGCTTTCGCCATTCTGCAGCTTCACCTTCTGCCCCTGCAATTCGTCGATCGTCTTAACGACGGTGGCCGGCTTCTGCTCGGGAGCAGCCGGTGCGAAGCAGCCGGTGAGGGTGAATGCGAGGATGATCGCCAGTGCTGTCCCCACAGCTCGTGACTTGAACATGGAGCAAGTGTGACAGATGCAGGCCTCCAGTAGTATGCCCGCATGGGGATGCGGAGAAAGCTTGGGGACTTCACCGGTGCCGGCTACGACAAGGGGCGCGGAGTGGGGTGGCAGGCGGCGTGGCAGATGGCCTCGAGTCTGCTCGTGATTCCCTGGTTCGTGCCCCCGCGAGTGCGGGTTGCGGTGCTCAGGGCGTTCGGCGCGCGGATCGGCTCGGGCGTGAACCTGCGGGCAGGAGTGCGCGTGCACTGGCCGTGGAAGCTCGAGATCGGCGATGACTCGTGGATCGGCGAGCGGGTCTGGCTGCTCAACCTCGAGCCGATCCGGATCGGCGCCGACGTATGCGTGTCGCAGGCGGCGTTCCTGTGCACGGGCAGCCACGATCGCCGGTCCCCGTCGTTCGAATTCGACAACGCGCCCATCCATATTCAGGACGGAGCGTGGATCGCCGCGCGCGCGACGATTCTCCGCGGCGTGACCGTAGGTGCGGATGCCGTGGTCGGGGCAACCGCGCTGGTCTCCGCGGACGTCCAGCCGGGTGCGGTCGTGCTCGCCCCGCGTGCCCAGGAATCCTCGTTGCGATGAGGATCCTCGGTGTGGTGACCCTCGTCAGCCCCCACGGTGAGTACGGAGGTCCGCTGCGAGTCGCGGTCAACCAGCTGCGCGAGCTCGCGGAACGCGGGCACGAGGTCGTGCTCGCCGGCAGCCACCGGGGGTATGCCGGCGCCCCGCCGACGCAGCTCGACGGAGTGCCGCTGCGGCTGTATCCGGCGCGCACCTTCCTGCCCGGCGCTGGTTTCGCGGGACTGACCTCGCCAGGGCTTCTTCGGGGCGTGCGATCGAACGTCCGACTCTTCGACGTCGTGCACGTGCACGCGGCTCGAGACCTGGTCACGTTGCCCGCCGCCCGGCTCGCTCAGCGTTCCGGGGTTCGCACGGTGTTGCAGACGCACGGCATGATCGACGAGTCCGACAATCCACTCGCCGTCCCGCTCGACGCGGCTCTCACCCGGCCTGCTCTTCGCTCGGCGTCGGCGGTCACGTACCTCACAGAGAAGGAGCGCCGGTCGCTGGAGGCGGTCGGACGTGGGCGGACGCAGTTGACCCATCTCTCGAACGGTGTGCCGATCGCGGCGCGGGAAGAACCGAGAGAGGGCATCCGTGAGGTGCTCTATCTCGCCCGGCTCGCTCCCCGTAAGAACCCGGTGATGTTCGCCGAGGTGGCGTCCGAGCTCGCGACGGAGTTCCCCGATGTCCGGTTCTGCATCGTAGGTCCGGACGAGGGCGCCGGGGTCGAGGTCGAGCAGGTCATCGCCGCCGCAGGTCTCGGTGACCGCCTGCGCTGGGAGGGCGCGCTCGCTCCTGAGGAGACGCTGGTGCGGATGAGGGATGCCTCGATCTACGTTCTGCCCAGCGTCGACGAGCCCTATCCGATGTCGGTCCTGGAGGCGATGTCGGTCGGGCTTCCGGTGGTCGTGACGAGCTCCTGCGGATTGGCCGAGTTCGTCGCGACGCATCAGGCCGGGATCGTCGTCGAACCGTCGGCACCGGCACTGCGGACGGCCATCGCCACGCTCCTGTCAGACCCGGAATCGGCTCGTGCTGCCGGGGGACGAGGACGGTCGGCAGTGGTCGAGACGAAGAGCATGGCAGCCATCGCTGACCGGCTCGAGGAGCTGTACTCGGAGACGGGATGACGCCTCGATTCGCGCTACTGTGTCCGAAACGTTATCATTGAGGGGCAACTCGGGGGAGGGCGGCCGGTGTGAAAGCACCGGGGTCGAACAGTACCCGGATCCGAAAGGCCCTATGAATACCCCTCCCCTCACCGATCATCGGCGTGCCCGCGCCCGCTTCGGGCGACGTGTCCATGTCGCCATCCTCGCCGCGCTGGCCGTCGCCGTGGGAGTGATTCTTCCCACCACGCCGCTGGGCGGCGCCGCTGCGAACGCAGCAGCCAGCCAGACGACGCTCTCCGCGACCGAAGCCACGTTCACCACCTCGCGCAAGCCCGCGGCCGTCCACGGGGATCTGCCCTACCTCAGCACGAGTTCCACCCAGGACCGCACCTACATCAAGTTCGACGGCGCCGCCCTCAAGGGCAAGAAGATCGTCGGCGCTCAGCTGGTGCTCCGGGTCGCCACGACCCAGGCCACCAAGCCTGGCGTACAGGTCTACAGCGCACCGTCATCGTGGAGCGAGAACACACTCACCGACGCGAACAAGCTCGCCGACAGCACCGTGCGCCTGAACACCACCGCTCCCCAGGTGCGCGCCGGGCAAGCTGTCACGATCCCGCTGCAGAATCTCAGCACCCTGTCGACGTCGGGCGCCTTCGCGCTTCGCGTGCAGTACTCGCAGGCTGCCGTCGGCACCACGTTCGTCGGCGCCGGAGCCAACGCCCCCAAGCTGATCCTGAGCCTCGAGGATAGCGATACCGCCGCTGTGCCGTCGCAGCCGGTCGCCCCGCCGGCCGCGTCGACGAGTGACAAGAAGGTGCTCGCGGTGTACTTCCCGCCGTTCCCGCTGTCGCTGGACAACAAGCCGACGGAATCGGACTACTACACCCGCAACTACCTGCCGGTCGCCGGCGAGGGCGGCATGCACGCCGCGTACGGCGGTCTCCTTCGTGACCGACCCATCCCGGTCGGACAGTCGGCGTCGCCCACCTGGCAGCTCGACAACCTGCGCACCGAGATCCAGCAGGCCAAGACCGCCGGCATCGACGGCTTCTTCGTGAACATCATGGGCGTCTCGGGACTCAACTGGACCACCACGGTGAATCTGTTCGCCGCGGGTGAGAAAGAGAACTTCAAGATCATTCCGATGATCGACGGCACGACGAGCATCTCGCGGCTGACGCCGGCCGAGGTCGCCGCAGCACTGGCGCCCCTCTTCAAGAGCGCCGCGGCTCTCAAGGAGGGCACCGAGTACCTGCTCTCGTCGTTCAAGGCCGAGGGCCCGGGAGCGGAGTGGTTCCAGCAGATCGTCTCGCTGCTCGAGATCAAGTACGGCGTTCCGATCACCTTCCAGGCGGCGTTCCTGAACGCCAGCGAAGCCAACATGAAGGCGTTCGCGCCGTTCTCGGACAGCTTCGGCAACTGGGGCGAGCGCAACCCCCGCGTGATCAACCAGCTTCCCGACTACGACGCGCAGGCCGAGAAGCTCGGCAAGGACTGGATGGAGCCGGTCGCCCCGCAGGACATGCGTCCGCGGCTGGGTGCCTACGCCGAGGCCGACAACACGGCGGCACTGCGCGCAGGATGGGCGAAGGCCATCCGTGACGATGTCGAGTACGTGCAGATGGTGACCTGGAACGACTACAGCGAGTCCACGCAGTTCGCTCCGTCCGCCGCGCACGGCAGCGCCTACCTGCAGATCAACCGGTACTACGCCGACTGGTTCCACACGGGCGTTGCTCCGAAGATCACTAAGGATCAGCTGTTTCTGACCCACCGCAAGCAGTTCGCGAACGCGACGACGACGGTGAAGCACACGCCGATCCGGCCGACGCTGAGCGGCAGCCAGAACGACGTGCGCGATGAGGTCGAGGCGCTGGTCTTCCTCACCGCCCCCGCAACGGTGCAGATCACCGTGGGCGGGTCGACCTCGACCTTCGACGCACCGGCTGGTGTGTCGTCGTTCACAGCTCCGCTGAAGCTCGGCGCCGTGCAGGCGAAGGTGATTCGCGGTGGAACAACGGTGAAGACCGCTGACTCGCCGTTCACCGTGGTTAGCACGCCGAACGTGCAGGACCTGCAGTACTACGCCGTCACCGGCAAGTGATCACCCCGCTCGTCTGGTCGTCCGAGCTCAGGCTCGGACGACCAGACGAGCGGCGATGGGAATCAGCAGCACGTCGATGCGATCCGCAACGCGTCGATACGTGCGGCGCGATCGCCGCCACGGATCGTCGAGGTCGTCATCGTCGGCGCGCCGAGCAGACCCGCGGCCCCGCGTCGCGAGGGCCGCGGACACCAGAGCATCGACTGCGGTTCGACCTGGCGTAGGGTCTGCCTCTTCGATCTGCGGGGCATCCACGCTCAGCAGGCGTGAGAGCTGAGCGAGCGTGAAGGTTCGCTCGGCCAGCTCGTTGCCGCCGTACCTGACCACCTGACTGCGGTGCTCGCGCGTGGCGGTGACCACTGCACCGGCACCCTGCAGCGCCGCACTCGTCACGCTCGTCGCTCGAAAGCCCGAGGCGTCGACTCCGCTCGCGCCCAGCCGCTCGACCAGCGGATCCGCCATCGGGTACCCCTGCAGCGCACGCGTGCCGGCGGAGGCGAGAGGCACGTCGCTGACCTTCGCTGTCGCGAGCATCTCCCGCAGCCGGAACTCCATGTACGGAGAGCGGCACACATTCCCTGTGCAGACGAACAGGATGCCTGGCGGATCGGCGTCGACCTGCGACACTACGCCGGGTTCTCGCTCGCGTTCGCAACTCCTGACGTGCGCTCACCGAGCACTCGTCGTGGTCTGCGCACCGCGCGCTTCGGCTCGGGCGAATGCTCGGGCTCGGCGGCGCGCTGAGGAATGTCCGACGATGGCCGGTCCTCAACCGGAACCTCGTCGCGGGCCGGCTCACTCGTCGGTGAGCTTGCGGCTGGCGCCTGCGAAACCCGCGCGGTCTTCGCCTTCTGAGACGGCATGTGACTGTATCCATAGCGGTCGGCGCGGGGAACGCTGGCGAAGTTCACGACGATGCCCTCGACTCTGACGCCGATGGTCGACAGCCGGCTGACCGCGCGGGCCAGCTCGCGTGCCCGCACGCGTCGAGCTCCGACGACGAGCACGGCGCCGCCCAGCTGACGAGTCAGCGCTGCGGCATCCGACACCGCCGTCAGCGGCGGAGTGTCGATGATGGTGACGTCGAACCGTCGGCGGATCTGCTCGAAGATGTCGATCCCGCGAGCCGATTCGATCAGCTCGCTCGGGTTCGGCGGGGTGTCGCCGGCCAGCAGCACCTGCAGTCCGTCCGACCCCCAGCTCTGGAAGGCATCATCGAGGGAGATGTCATCGGCGAGCACGCCCGCCAGGCCGGCCCCTGGCGTCATGTCAAGCGCATCGGCGAGGGTGGGGCGGCGGAGATCGGATTCCACGAGAGCGACCCGCAACCCGGATGCCGCGAGTGCGGCCGCCATGTTCGCCGTCGTGGTGCTCTTGCCCTCGCCGGGTATCGACGAGGTGACCACGAACACCTTGTGATCGGTGTCGGGCTGCAGATAGCGAAGATTGGTGCGCAGCTGGCGGTACTCCTCCGCACGCCTCGACCAGCCGCCCTCGGGGACGGGAACCGGTTCTCTCGCGGCCGCCTTGTCGAAGGCGATGGTGCCGATGACAGCAGCACCGGCCACGGCGGCTGCTTCGTCGGCCGAGTGCACGCGGGCGCCCACTGCGGCGCGGATGGCCACGACGATCGCGCCGAGCACGAGCCCGCTCAGCAAGCCGAGCAGAAGCATCAGGGGCACATTGGGTGAAGACGCTCCGGCAGGCGCGGTCGCGCGCTCGATGATCTGCATCCGCACCGTCGACTCGCCTACGACCTCGGGCGTGAGCCGCGGTACGACGGCCGTCAGCTCCGTCGCGACAGCGTTCGCGATGTCGGCAGCAGCGTCAGCCGTACGAGCAGTTCCGGCGATGGTGATCATCGTCGAGTTCAGCGGCACCGTGGTGCTCACCTGTGAGCGCAGCTGCGCCACCGACGAATCGAGGTCCAGGTCGTCGATGACCGCCTGCAGCACGATCTCCCGGGTCGCGACCGCGCTGAAGTTGCGCGCCTGCTGCTGTGAGAAGTTCGTGGCTGCTGCCACGTCGCTCGTGCTGCTGCCGCCGGAGACCTGCACGAAGACGTCGGCCTGCGCGGTGTACTCCCGGGGAGACGTGATCGCGAGTGCTGCCCCGAGCAGGATGCCGAGCTGCGCGCAGATGAGCACCGCCACCCAGTGGTAGCGAATCAGCTTCGCCAGACTGTTGGTCTCCATGACCCTCCCCTGCTCGCGGAGAGGTTCCCACTACCCAGCTGTCGCCCTGCCCCGGATATCATGATAACCACACAGCAGGCGTCTTTCCGCGGCGGCGCGGTTTGGGGAGATTCACATATGGGTGACGCCGGCACGCGAGCGCACGGTTCCGCGGACTCGGATTCGCGAGCGACCACGCCGCGTCGCGACCTGCGCCCGGAGATCCGCTGGGTGCTGGTCGTCGCGTCCGTCGCCGTGCTGTCGATCGCCGTGCCCGCGGCTCTGCTCGTGTACGTCCCGGCGACTCCACGCAGCGATGCGTGGATCCTCACGCTGGTCGTCACCGTCTGGGCGGGGTTGCGCGTCTCGCTCATCTGGGTGAGCGGCGTCCCGCGACTGTTCGACTACTTCCTGTGGGTGTTCACGTACATCTTCATGGGCATCGCGCCGACCGCGCAGATCCTGTCCGGCTTGACGTCGACCACGACCCCGGGCGTCGACCCGGGAATGGATCTGCCGACGGCCTTCGTCGTCGCGCTGGGACTGGGATGCTACGAGCTCGGCCGCTTCGCCTGGATCCTCCGAGAGGAGCATCGGGCTCGGCGGCGGCCGGTGAGCGTCGTGCTCGTGCATCCTGTGCGCACGATCGCCGTCGCCGCGGCAGGGGTGCTCATCGGGATGTACTTCGTCTCACGCGTGGGGTTCGCCGGCTCCCTGGGAAGCCGCGAGGGGGCGCAGGCGGCGCGCACAGCGGCGTGGCCGGACCCCGCGATGCGGGCCATCTTCTACGCGGGTGCGGTCTATCCGCTGCTGGTGGCCACCGGCGCGCTCGCGCAGCTGGTCCGCACGCGATCGAGTCATGTGAACCGTCGATGGGCTTTGGGCGGCGCGATCGCCGCAGGCCTGGTGCTGCTGCTCATCGTCAACCCGGTGGCCAGCGCCCGCTACACGTTCGGCACGGTCGCGTTCGCGCTCGCCGTGTTCCTGGGCGCGGTCGCCACGCCGTTCCGCGCCCGCATCACGATGCTCGGCGGCATCGTCGGCTTCCTCGCCGTCTTCCCGATCGCCGATGCCTTCCGTCGAGAGGACAGCGTCGTCACCCGCGCGGGCTTCTTCGAGGAGTACCTGTCGAACCCCGACTACGACGCGTTCTGGCAGGTCGCGAACGCCCTGTCGTACACCATCGACGGGCTCGTGGTTCCCCTTCGCCAAGCCCTCGGCAGCGCGCTCTTCTTCGTGCCGCGGGCCATCTGGCCCGACAAGCCGACCGACACCGGCATCCTGCTCGCCGAGTACCGCGGCTACTCGTTCGACAACCTGTCCGCACCCATGTGGGCGGAGGCGCTGGTCAACGGCGGAGTGATAGCCGTCGTGATCGTCTTCCTCGCGCTGGGCGCCGCCCTCCGCGCCATGGACACCCGGATGGTACCCGCCTTCGCGACCGGCGGAGTCTGGGCCATCGCCGGAGCGATCCTGCCGGTGTACATGACCATCCTGCTTCGCGGATCGCTGCTGCAGGCGACCGGTGCGCTGATGATCACGATCGTCGCTGTCGCCGTCGTCGCAGGTCGTGACGCCACATCATCCTCTTCGGAGGAAACCGACCCGCAGCCGGATCATTCGCGCAGCTCGGCCCTGTGATCCCGATACCAGGCGACCGTCCGCTCGAGTCCCTCCGCGAGATCGATGCTCGCTTTCCAGCCGGTCTCCGACAGCCGTGACACATCCAGCAGCTTCTGCGGTGTGCCGTCCGGCTTGCTCGTGTCCCATTCCGTCTGCCCGGTGAACCCGACCACGTCGGCGACAGTCCGGGCAATGTCCCGGATGGTGGAATCGACTCCCGTGCCGACGTTGACCTGCTCCGGACCGTCGTAGTGCTCGAGCAGGTGCAGCACCGCATCCGCCATGTCATCGGAGTGCAGGAACTCGCGGCGCGGCGAGCCGCTGCCCCAGTTCGTGACCACCTCCGCGCCGGCATCCCTCGCTTCGTCGTACCGCCGGATCAGCGCGGGCAGAACATGCGATCCGGTTCGTGAGAAGTTGTCGCCCGGGCCGTAGAGGTTGGTCGGCATCGCCGAGATCCATGGCAGACCGTACTGCCGGCGCACCGCCTGCACATGGAGAATGCCGGCGATCTTCGCGATCGCATAGGCGTCGTTCGTGGGCTCCAGGTGCCCCGTCAGCAGCGACTCCTCCCTGATCGGCTGGGCGGCGTGCTTCGGATAGATGCAGGATGACCCCAGGAACACGACCCGTTCGACATCGTGGGCCAGCGCAGCGTCGAGCACGTTGGTCTGGATGCGCACATTGTCGCTGAGGAAATCGACCGGGAAGGTGCTGTTGGCCAGGATCCCGCCGACCTTCGCCGCGGCCAGCACGAGATAGCGCGGACGCTTCTCGGCCATGTACGCGAACACCGCATCGCGATCCTTCAGATCCAGCTCGCTCGACGTCGCGCCGAAGACCCGGGTGAACCCGCCCTTCCGCAGCCGTCGCCGCACCGCCGAGCCGACCAAACCGCGGTGACCGGCGACGTAGAACGGCGCATCGCGATCCAGCGATCCCGCGGCGTACGTGGTGCTCTCCGTGCTCACACCAGCTCCCAGGACGGAACGGCGACGCTGTCGATCCAGGGTCGGCCCTCGCAGGTGAGGGCCTCGACGTCGGCGTCGACCATGATGCGCGCGAGGGCTGGCGCATCGACGGTCGGCGTCCATCCAAGCCGATCCTGCGCCTTCGACGAGTCGCCGATGAGGGCGTCGACCTCGGTCGGCCTCAGATAGCGCTCATCGAACTTCACGTACTCCTGCCAGTCGAGGCCGACATGCCCGAACGAGGCCTCGAGGAAGTCCTTGATGGTGTAGCCGCGTCCGGTCGCGAGCACATAGTCGGTCGGTTCGTCGACCTGCAGCATCCGCCACATGCCCTCGACGTACTCGGGAGCGTAGCCCCAGTCTCGGATGGATTCGAGATTCCCCAGGTAGAGGTCGTTCTGCAGACCGGCCTGGATGCGAGCGACGGCCCGGGTGATCTTCCTGGTGACGAAGGTCTCGCCCCGTCGCGGGGATTCGTGGTTGAAGAGGATGCCGTTCACCGCGAAGAGACCGTACGCCTCGCGATAGTTCTTGGTGATCCAGTAGCTGTACAGCTTCGCCGCCGCGTACGGCGAGCGCGGGTAGAACGGCGTGTTCTCGTCCTGCGGCGGAGGAGTGGCGCCGTACAGCTCCGACGACGACGCCTGATAGAAGCGCGTCTTGACGCCCGACAGCCGAACCGCTTCGAGCATGCGGATCGTGCCGGTGCCGGTCGTGTCGGCGGTGTGCTCCGGCTCGTCGAACGAGACGCGCACGTGCGACTGCGCGCCGAGGTTGTAGACCTCGTCGGGGTCGATCTCGGCGAGCAGCGTGACCAGGCGCACCCCGTCGCTGAGGTCGCCGTAGTGCAGGAACAGGCGTGCTTCCGGGTCGTGCGGGTCGACGTAGAGATGATCGATCCGCGACGTGTTGAAGGTCGAAGCGCGGCGGATGATGCCGTGCACCTCGTAGCCCTTCGACAGCAGCAGCTCGGCGAGGTACGACCCATCTTGGCCGGTGATTCCCGTGATGAGGGCGCGTCTGGTCAATGCAACTCCTTTGTCGTACGAACACTATTGCGCAGAAAGACTCTGCAGCAGAAGAGGGCTGACGGCGCGGGCTGCGGCGTCGGTGAGATGGTTGCCGTCGGCGAACGTGGCGATCGCTCCCACGAAGGCCGGGCAGCTTCCGGTCGAGCAGAACCACGGATCGGTGCGTACGAAGACCGCGCCGGGCGCGTCGGCTCCCGCGACGGCGTCCTCGCCCACCTTGGTCCACTCCGAGTAGGTGCGCGGCATCGTCCGCACGCAGTCCGCGGGCGTGCTCGCGGGGGTCTTGCAGTCGACGAGATTCTCCCCTGGAGGCGGCGACGCGAGCACGACGACTCGCGCTCCCTTCTCGGAGAGCCGGCCGATGAGAGCGGTGAGCGCGCTCTTGTACTCCCGCAGCTCGGCGACCGTGTCGTCGCCCGGCATCCGGGTGGGCGTATCCCAGGTGTCGACGATGACGACTGTCTTCGGCTTGTGCGCGTCGATCCACTCCTCGGCCCAGACTCGGTGCGCATCGCATTCCGGGTAGGGCGACGAGCCCTGTGAGGTCCGCACCTGCACGGTCACCGCTGCGGCTGGGCACTGCTGCAGAGTCAGCGACTGGATCCGCCGGTCGGGGAACGCGCCGCGCAGTGTCGGCATGTAGCTGATGGCGTGCGAGTCGCCCAGCAGAGCGACGCCTTCAGCGGCGTTCGCGTCGCCGTAGCCGCACTCGTCGACATTGCGATCATCGACATCGAGGCAGTGATCCTTGACCCATTCCGGCACGCGCGCGTCATCTCCCAGCTCATCCACGGCAGGTGTGAGTTCGGGCCACTTCTTCGCCCGCAGCGCCTCGCGCACCTGGTCCTGCCTGGCAGCGGCGGTGGTGATCGCAGCCACGTCGGTCGGCGGGGTCTGCCCGGTCGCCGCTGCCAGTTCGGGGATCAGGATCGACGCGAGCTGCGCATACCCGGCGGCGTTCGGATGCACGCCGTCGGCCGAGATGAGATCTGCGTGCCCCACGAAGGGCTGGCCTGTGTCGATGTACGTCACGCCCGCGTCATCCGCAGCCTTCGCCACGGCCGCGGACTTGGCCGTGAAACCTTCGCTCGGTGTGTCGTCGTCGGCCCAGGGTGAGAGGGCGATGATCTCGGCATCCGGATGCTTCGTGCGCAGCGCGGTGAACAGTTCGAGCGCAGCCGCGCCGATGGCATCGTTCGCGTCGTTGCGTCCGCCTGCCACGACGATGATGTCGGGTTTGCCCGAGATGCTGGTCGACTGCTCGAGATACGCACCGCAGTGCTCTTTGCCGCATCCCTCCATGCCCGCCTCCGTGGCGTAGCCGGTGCCGCCCGCAGCCAGGTTCTCGGCCTTCCAGCCGAGCGCCGCCGCGACGGTCGTCGGCCAGTCCGGCCCTTCGCTGCCGATGCCGGCTGTGTATGAGTCGCCGATGAACACCACCTCGGGCGGACTCACTCGAGCGTCGGTGCGGGGGGCCAGCGCCCATGCCGTCATGCCGGCCGTGACGACCGACGTCAGGGCGAGTGCGACGATCTTCGGGATCGGCCCGTGGCGGAGCCAGCCGCGCGGCAGCCGTCGAGCGGTTCTCGCATCGGGGTCGAGCCATGTGGACCGCCGGATCGGATCCTCGATCAGATGGAACGAGGCGATGGAGAGGGCGCCGATGAGTGCGAGGGCGATCGCCTGGTTGGTCAGAGTGTCCAGCGGCAGATACACCGCGAGCAGCACGATGATCGGCCAGTGCCAGAGGTAGAGAGAGTACGAGATGTCGCCGATGTAGGTCGACACCCGATTCGTGAGCGGCCAGAGATAGCGGGCCTCACCGCCCGTGCCGGCGATGATGACGAGTGCCGTGGAGAGCACCGGGAGGGCGGCCCAGGGTGCCGGAAACGCGCTCGCGCTCGTGACGACGACCAGCGAGACGCCGATGCCGACCAGCCCTGCCCACGCGAGCAGCGGCCGAATGTACGCGGGAATGCGCACGAAGAGGCGGGAGAAGACGGCGACCGCCGCGCCGATGCCCAGCTCCCACGCACGCGACAGGGTCGAGAAGTAGGCCCAGGTCGGAGCATTGACCGTCTCCCACATCGACCACGCGAACGAGACGACGACGACGAGAAGGATGGCCATGCGGATGCCGAATGCCGAGCGTGACGCCGCGTCGCCGCGCATCCGACCGGTGAGCCAGAAGATCAGCAGCATCAGCCAGGGCCAGACGAAGTAGTACTGCTCTTCGACCGACAGCGACCAGTAGTGCTGCAGCGGCGACACCGCGACGTCGGGTTGGAAGTAGTCGGTGCCGTCTGCGGCGAAGTGCCAGTTGGCGGAGAAGAGCGATGCCCACACTCCGTCCCAGAAGGCGCCGGTCGCCCGCACCCGGCTGAGCAGGGCGAAAGAGGCGATCACGGTCAGGACGACGACCAGCGTGGCCGCCGGGAGGATGCGCTTGATGCGGCGCCGGTAGAAGCCCCAGAACGAGATCGTGCCGGTCTTCTCCTGCTCGCGCAGCAGCAGGCCCGTGATCAGGAAGCCCGAGATGACGAAGAAGATGTCGACTCCGACGAACCCGCCCGCGGGCCAATGCAGCAGATGATCGGCGATGACGGCGAGCACGGCGACCATCCGCAGCCCCTGGACGTCGGCGCGGAAGACCGCTTTGCGCACGCGAAGCGTACGCGATCGCGGAGCCATCGCTCCCATGGCAACTCCCGTTCCCCAGCACGGGCGCCGAAGGTCATCCCCACGATGACGGCGCTCGCCTTCCCATTGTGATCATAGGGGAATCGATGCGAGCCGCAAGAGACGTGCTTCTCTCGCGGGTAGACAACCGGCTACGGTGAGTGTCACAGTCGCACGGGAGCGGCGAAAGGGGATGCGGTGACGGGGACCTCTGCGCGCTCGCGCCCTTCCGGGGCCACCGCCGCCCTCCGTGGCGGCGGCCGCCTGGTCGGATTCGGGCTGTCGGTCGCGCTGCTCGCTGCGTCGTCGCTGCTGCTGATCCCGGCGATGGTCGACGCGGGAGGCCAGCGGGCGTGGGGGGCGATCGCGGTCGGGCAGTCCATCGGTGCGGTTGCGGCAGTGGTCATCTACTTCGGGTGGGGCCACACCGGCCCCGCCACGATCGCGCGAACCGACGCCGAGAGCGGCCGCAGAGAGTTCTCCGACTCGCTGCGGACACGCCTGGCGCTGTTCGCTCCCGTCGCGCTGCTCTGCAGCGGCCTCGCCGCGCTCGTCTCGCCGTCGGAGCCCCTTCTCGCCGCAGTGGGATGCTTGTCGGCGGCATCCGTCGGCTTCACCGCCGACTGGTACTTCGTCGGCAGCCGCAGGCCGTTCGCGTTTCTCGCGCTCGAGACGGCACCCCGGGTGGTGGGCAGTCTCGTCGGCATCGGGCTTCTGATGAACGGCGCCCCGGTGATCGTCGGGCCCGTGAGCATGCTGGGCGGGATGCTCGTCGGATTCGCTGCGACGTCGTGGTGGGTGCTGCGGCGTCGCCCGGCCGCGGTCGGACCCGCCCGCTCGGTGCGGGAGGTGATCATCGCGCAGCGACACGGCGTCGGCTCCGGAGCAGGCACAGCGGCCTACGGGGCGCTGCCGCTGGTGCTCATCTCGCTGGTCACGCCGGGGATCCAGCCGTCCTACGCTCTGGTCGACAAGCTGCAGCGCCAGCTCAGCGTCGCGCTGGGACCGATCGTGTCGGTCGTGCAGGGATACGTTCCGCGTCCGGATCCCGCCGTGACGATACGGCGGTCCCGTCACGCACTGCTGGTGGGTGCCGGCTTCAGCGTGCTGCTCGCTGCGGGTGTGCTGGTCGCGGCTCCCTGGCTGCTGAGCTGGCTGGGAGCCGGCCAGCTCCAGCCCCCGTACGCGGTGATGGTGCTCATGGCTCTGTTCGTCGGGCTGAACGTGTGGGAGTCGATCCTCGCGCGGGCGGTGCTCGCGAGCTTCGATCGTCTGGATGCCGTCGCACGGGGCACAGTGATCAGTGCCGCGGTCGGACTGCCGCTGGTGATCGTTGGCGCCCTCGCCTTCGGGCTCGTCGGCGCGTTCAGCGGCGTTCTCCTCGGGCTCGCCGCACGAGCAGCATATGAGCTGGTGGTCGCTGTCAAGCACGCGCGACGTGCTCTGCATCCGTCTGAAGAGAAGGGCTGAACGATGAGAGATCTGATGCTGCTGGTTATCTGGCTGCTGCCGGCATCCCGCACGAAGAACCGCCTGCTCACGCTGTGCGGTCACCGGATATCCCGCGAGGCATCGGCGAGGTCGAACCTGGTCTGGAAGGTGCGATCGTTCGAGATGGCCCCGCACGCCAGGATCAACCGCTGGAACCTCATCAAGGGAATGAAAACGGTTCGACTCGCGCCGTACGCGACCATCGGTCGGAACAACATCATCAGCGCCCACGCCTCGTACGGCCAGCTTCCCGGCGGAGCCGGACTCGAGCTGGGCCCGCACTCCTACGTGACCAGCAGGCACAGCATCGACTGCTCGGGCTCACTCACCCTCGGTGCGTTCTCGGCGCTCGCCGGGTTCGGCTCGCAGGTGCTCACGCACAGCATCGACCTGACCCGAGACGCGCAGACGGCATACCCGGTGGTCATCGGCGAGCGCTCCTTCGTCGGGGCGCGGTGCCTTCTGCTCGGCGGCTCGAGCCTCCCGTCGCGGTCAGTGCTGGCCGCAGGGTCGGTGCTCACTGACGCAGCGCGCTCCGAGCAGGGCTTGTGGGCCGGCGTGCCGGCGCGGTTCAAGACCGAGGTCGACGGGCAGTGGTTCGACCGCACAGTGGGAGAGACGCTCGATCTCTACATCCCCGAGCACGACCGCACGGTGGCATCCGGAATATGACTCAGGCGGCAGCAACCGACAGGCCGCGGAACCACTTCACGCACAGCGCCGCCGCGATGAGCGCGGTCGCGATGAACAGCGCCGCATACACCAAGAGGAAGACGGGCTGGATGCCCCACAGCACGAATGCGAGCGCCAGGACGCCGTAGTCGGCCGGCAGCAGCATCATCGCCCGCACGGTCGACGGCTGCGCTGTGGTGTCCCGGCCACCTCGGCGAAGAAGGGGGAACAACGTCAGGGCGGCGAAGAAGACCACCGAGACGAACTGGTACGCGAGCGCGACGGCGCACCATGCGGGGTCCACCCCGTCTCGCCAGAGCGCGATCAGCACGGCGCCGTGCACGGCGACCATCTTTCCGGCATCGACGACATGATCCAGCCATTCCCCGGCAGGCGAGTTGGTGCCGGTGAGCCTGGCGACTTGCCCGTCGGCGGAGTCGAGCGCGAACCCCAGCACGAGAAGCACGGCCACGCCGACACCCGTCGCCGCCGACGCGGGGGCGACGATCAGCAGCACCAGACCGGCGGCGGTGACCACTGCCGAGAGGGCTGTGACCCCGTTCGGTCCGATGCCCGTACTCGCTGCCATGGCCGCGAACACCCGGCCCAGAGGGCGGTTCAGCCAGCGGGAGTACAGCGATATGCCCCTGCTCGACTTCTGCGCCTGCCGAAGTGAGCGCAACGCCTCTGTGAACCTCATCTGGCTCCCTCTGTGCATGCCGACGCCGGAGCGATCGAGTCGACATCGCCGGACCGGGCTCTTGTGCCCGGTGGTATTGAGAGTTCACTCTAGGGGGCGAGAACTGAATCAGCGACGTCGACCATGGCTCGCACGACGGTTCCGCACTCGGCATGACGTACTGGGGAGTTGCGATGTCACTGAAGCGATCGGTGTTCGACCTGAAAGCGGCCACCATTCTGAGAAGCAGTCGGGATGAGTTCCGAAAGATCGTGGGGAACGAGAGACTCGATCCCGACGCGCTGCAGCGGATGCAGGCGCGTCGAGCCATAGATCACGCGCGCTTCGCGATGGAGAACTCGCCCTTCTACCGGCAGCGCTACACCGATGCGGGGTTCACGGTGAAGGACCTGACCGACCCCGACGCCTTCGCGCAGCTGCCGGTCGTCGAGAAATCCGATGTGCGAGAGAACACCGAGCTCTTCAAGACGACCGAGGCGAACGAGCAGAACGCACGACCGGCCGGCACGGGCGGAAGCACCAGCGCCCCGCTCAAGCTGTTCCACGACCGCCGCTACCCCGTTCGCGTGCTCGAATGGCGCCTCTTCCGGTGGTGGGGTGTGCACCCGTCAGACAACGTCGCGACCGTCTACCGTCAGTTCTGGTCGGAGAAGGACGCTCAGCGTCACACCCTCAAGTGGTGGCCCTCGCGGCGTTTCCAGCTCGACACCGCGCGCATGGACGAGGCGAGCATCGACGAGTTCATCGCGAGATGGAGGTCCGACAGGCCCGCCGTGCTCACAGGCTACGTCGGTGGCATCGTCGAGCTGTCGCGGATGATCGAATCGCGCGGCATCCGACTGGAGCCGCCCAAGGCCATCGGCGTGACCGCCGCACCGATGAGCATCGAGCAGCGCACCGAAGTGGAGGCGGTGTTCGGCGCTCCGGTCTACGACCATTACCGCTGCGGTGAGATCCCGTGGATGGCCGGGGAATGCTCGGCGCACGACGGCATGCACACCTTCGCCGACCTGCGGAAGGTCGAAGTGCTCGACGACCAGGATCGCGCCGTCGTTCCTGGCGTCGTGGGGCAGACAGTGATCACCGACATGACGAATCGGGTGTTCCCGTTGATCCGGTACCGCTTGGGCGACCGTGCCACGACCATCGAGGGGGTCTGCCGCTGCGGCGTGACGCTGCCGCGGATCAGCTCGGTCTCCGGGCGGGTCACCGATGCGACCCGCCTGCCCGACGGGCAGGTGATAGCGGGCGACTTCCTCACGGAGATCTTCGTGAACCACCCGCAGGCAGTGCGCCAGTTCCAGGTGCACCAGCAGACGGACTACTCGATCACGCTGCGATGCATCCCTGGCGTTTCGCCGACCTCACGGGCGGAGATGGACGCGGTCGTGCGTCAGCTGCGCGAGATCGTGAAGGACGCCGTGCCGGTGCGTCTGGAGGTCGTCGACGAGATTCCCCACGACGGCGGGAAGATCAGATACATCAAGAGCGACGTCGTCTGACGGAAATTCGCGAACACTGGCTCTGGCGGCGGGCTTGAGCCGTGGTGTATGTTTCGTGTGAGTCTAACGACGAGGTGCTTTTGGGGAGCACCGCCCCGTTCTACGCGGGTCAACTGGGGACACGCCGTCAGCGGCGACTGAGCACTACTGGGGAACTTGTGCGCGCACGCATTGTGACGTCCGCTCTGGCGGCGATGGCAGTTGTAGTCGGAATGATCGTCATGGCACCGCCGCCACCGGCCGCAGCGTTGTCGGACGGTGTCGACTTCAGCGCGGAGGATCTCTCCACCTGGCAGACGAACGGCACCGTCTGGGGCATCGACTCCGCGAAGGGCAAGGTCGTCGCGGGCGGCACGTTCTCTCAGGTCCGGCCGCCGGCCGGGCAGTCGGGGACCACGCTGACGCAGAACGCGCTGGTGATCCTCGACGGTGAGACCGGACGGCCGGATCAGTGCCAGTTCAGCGTCGCACTGACGGGAGGCACGCCCACAGTCCGGGCGGTGCAGACGAGCGATGACGGCAACGTCGTGTACATCGGCGGCAACTTCTCCAACGTCGGAGGGGTGAACGTCGCGCGGATCGCGGCCCTGAACATCGTCAACTGCACCGTTCTGCCGTTCCGGGCTCCGCTGCCCGGATCGACGGTCACCGCACTGGACATCCACCAGAACACTTTGTACGCGGGGGGACTGTTCACCAGCGTCGGATCGATGACGCGACGCGGTTTCGCGGCGTTCAACGCGACGAGCGGCGCTCTGCTCGACTGGACCGCGAACGCGGTTCGCACCCGTACCAACCTTCCCCCGGAGGTGGGCCAGGCGCGAGCCGTGCTCGCTTCGCCTGACGGGTCGAAGGTCGTCGTGGGCGGCGACATGTTCGAGATCAACGGGGTGTACTCGCACTCGATCGCGATGGTCACCGGGGCCACCGGCGCGAACGGCGCCGGCGGTGACGTCATCCGCACCTATCCTGCGGGGTTCATCCCCGACACCTCAGTGACGAAGACCATCGTCGACGGCGCAGATGGACGGTTCTACATCGGCAACGAGGGCACCGGCGGTGGAGTGTTCGACGGCAAGGCGGCGTTCTCGTGGGACACCGGTGACCAGATCTGGCGTGACAACTGCCTGGGCGCCGTGCAGGACCTGCTCGTGCGGGGCGGGACGATTTACTCGGCCAGCCACCATCACGACTGCGCCAGCATCGACGCGTTCCCTGATGGCATCCGCCGCTACTTCAACGCGCAGAAGACCGACACGATGGAGTTCCTCGGCTGGATGCCCCTCGGCAACGACGGCATCGGCGAGGGAATCGGTCCTCGTGGGCTGACCGTCGTCACGGGCAGGACCACGGGCAAGGAGTACATGTGGTCAGGTGGCGAGTTCACCCGGATCAACGGTCACGAGCAGCAGGGCCTGACCCGCTTCGGTCCGGACGACACGGGTGCCCCGCCGGTGCCTGTGATCGCGGCCAGTGCGACCAGCGACGGCACCATCCAGGTGAATTTCCGCACCGTCGTCGACCCTGACGATGACCACCTCACGTACAGTGTGTACCGCACCGGCACCACCGCCCCGATCTGGCAGGGGAAGGCGAAGTCGCTCTGGTGGGAGCGCCCGCAGGTCACCTTCGTCGATTCGAACGTGACGCCGGGCGTCAACTACACCTATCGGGTCACCGCTTCGGACGGCACCAACACGTCGATCCTGTCCGCGGCGAGCAGCGCGCGCGCCGTCGGTCTCAGCAATGACTACGAGCGAGCGGTTCGAGCGCTGTCGCCCGCAGCCGCCTGGTCGGGGGCAGCGCTGGCCGGATGGGTCATCGACTCGTCCTCGCGCACGTCGCAGGGGGATCGCGTCAACGGACTGCTCATGGACGGCGCCGCTCAGGCGACCGGCGAGAGCGCCGTGCCGACCAACACCACTGCCTTCACCTTCGATGGGACGAATGACTACATCCGCTCGGATCAGCTGCGTCCCGGCCCGTCGACGTATACCGTCTCGGCGTGGATCAAGACGACCACGACGCGCGGCGGGAAGATCCTCGGCTTCGGCAACGGCCAGCCGAACACAGGCACTAACGCGTCGCGGCTGAGCGGCAGCTACGACCGTCACCTGTACATGGCGAACGACGGGCGCGTGCTGTTCGGCGTGTACAACGGCGGCGCCACGACGCTGACCTCGCCGTCCGCCCTCAACGACGGGGAATGGCACTACCTCGTCGGCACGCAGGGGTCCACCGGAATGCGGCTCTACGTCGACGGCGTGCCCGTCGGATCGAACGGCGTGACCGCCGCGCAGAGTTACACCGGCGTGTGGCGGGTCGGCGGTGACCAGCTGAGCGGGTGGCCGAACCGGCCGGCGAGCAACTTCTTCGCGGGTCTCATCGATGAGGTCTCGGTGTACCCGACGGCCGTCGGACGACTGGACGTGGCCAAGCTGTACCAGGCGTCCGGTCGCTCGACCGCGACGAACAGCATCCCGGCCGATCAGTACGGCGCGGCCGTGTTCAACGAGGACCCCGAGTTCTACTGGCGCTTCAACGATGCGAACGGCCCTGCGCAGGACTCGTCGCTGTTCGGGCTGCGTCCCGGCGCGTACAACTCGGGCGCCGAACGCGGTGCTCCCGGAGTGCTCCCCGGCAACACGAGCGTTCGCACCTCGGGCAACCCCGACGGAACCGTCGCGACCGCCGACCAGCTGTCGCCCAGCGCCGTCTTCACCGCCGAGACGTGGTTCAAGACGACCACGACGTCGGGTGGCAAGATCTTCGGATTCGAGAACACGCAGACCGGCAACGGCGGCAACTACGACAAGCACCTCTACATGACGAACAACGGCCGTCTGGTCTGGGGATCCTGGATCGGATCCGCTGCCGTCGTCACGAGCCCCGACTCCTACAACGACGGCGTATGGCATCACGTCGCCACCGTGATAGACGGGTTCGGCAGGAAGCTCTTCGTCGACGGCGAGCAGGTGGCGCAGAGCAACGTGGCGGGAGCCGAGAACGGCAACGGCTACTGGCGCGTCGGCGGAGGGAACATCGGCGGCTGGCCCGACCAGCCTTCCAGCAGCTACTTCAACGGCTCGATCGACGAGTTCGCGGTCTACGCGCAGTCGATGCCCGCCGCGACGGTCGCCTCGCACTATCAGCTGGGTGTCGCAGATGCGGCAGCCCCGTCCGCACCCGCGAACCTGCAGGCCGCCAACAGCGAGGGTGGTGTCACACTCACCTGGGATGCTGCGGAAAGCGGGTTCGGTGTGCAGGAGTACCGCGTCTACCGCAGCGCCGAGGCGGACTTCGCGGTGTCGGAGCAGACGCTCGTCGGCACCACCCAGGAGCTGACGTTCGCAGACGCATCCGTCGAGCCAGGAGTCGCGTACTACCGGGTCGTGGCGGTCGGCCCCGACGGGAAGGCGGGGGAGCCGACCGTGGCGGTCGAGTTCGATGTGACCGACACGACGGCGCCGAGCACGCCGGATGACCTCGTCGCGGTGGTCGAGCAGGCATCCGTCAGTCTGTCCTGGACCGCGTCGACCGACGACGTGGGCGTCTCGGAGTACTTCGTGCACCGCGGCACCACGGCAGACTTCGCGCCTTCGGTCGCGAATCGGATCGCATCGGTCACCGCGACGGGGTACGTCGACGAGAACCTTCCGGCTTCGACCGCGTACTACCGCGTGGTCGCAGTGGATGCGATGGGCAATACCAGCGATCCGTCGCAGTCGGCGGAGGCGGTGGTGCCCGATGTCAACGCGCCGAGCACACCGACCGGCCTGACCGCGGTGACCGGTGGCGACCCTGAGATTCAACTCAGCTGGACCGCTTCCACGGATGATGTGGCCGTCGCCGGCTACGACGTCTACCGGGGGTCGAGCGCCGATTTCGCCGTCACCGAGGACGCTCGCGTCGCCCGAGTGACGACGACCTCGTACACCGACACGGATCTGGGTCCGGGCACCTGGTACTACCGTGTCGTCGCGGTCGACTCCGGCGGCAACAGCAGCCCGGCATCAGCGGTGGCATCGTCGTCGATCGCCGATGTCACGGCGCCATCCGCGCCGACCGGTCTCAGCGGTTCCACGTCGGGCGACGACGTCACGCTGAGCTGGACTGCAGCCACCGATGACCTCGCCGTCGCAGGCTACGAGATCCACCGCGGATCTTCGTCGGACTTCGAGCCGACGGAGGGCACCCGGATCGGTGAGAGCACGACCACGTCGTACACCGACGTGGACCGACCGGCGGGCATCGCGCACTACCGCGTGATCGCAGTCGACGCGGCCGGCAATGCCGGCGAACCATCGCAGTCCGCGCAGGTCGTGGTGTCGGACGCCACGGCGCCGAGCACGCCCACTGCGATGGCGGTTCTCGAGGGTGACGCGGTGAGCGTCTCGTGGACGGCTGCGACCGACGACGTGGGCGTGACCGGCTATCAGGTGCACCGCGGACAGACGGCGGACTTCGCCGTCTCGGCGGCGACGAAGATCGCGGATGCCACGTCGAGCCCGTACGTCGACGAGAGCGTGACGGCCGGAACCTGGTACTACCGGGTGGTCGCGGTGGACGCGGCGGGCAACGTCGGAGCCGGCTCGGCTTCGGCGGAGGTCCTCGTGCCCGACAACTCGGCGCCGGGCACGCCGAGCGGGCTCTCGGCAGCTGTGTCCGGTGAGAACGTGCAGTTGAGCTGGACGGCGTCGTCGGACGACGTCGGCGTCGTCGGCTACCAGGTGCACCGCAGCGACACGGGCGGGTTCACGCCATCGGGTGCGACGCTGATCTCGACCTCGACCGAGGCGAGCTTCACCGACGTGGCCGTCGAGCCGGGCGCCTGGTACTACCGGGTCGTCGCCGTCGACGCCGCAGGCAACGCCAGCGCCGCATCCGGTGAAGCCGTGGTGGAGGTGCTCGATGTCGACACCACCGCGCCCTCCACGCCGGCCGACCTCGCGGCTGCGGTCGACGGGTCGGACGTGACGCTCACCTGGAGCGCCGCGACGGACGACGTCGGCGTGACCGGCTACCAGGTGCACCGCGGTGCGACGGCTGATTTCGAGCCTTCCGCGGCGTCCCTGCTGGCCACCCCGACCGAGGTGACCTACATCGACAGCGGACGCCCTGCGGGGACGTGGTTCTACCGCGTGGCCGCCGTCGATGCGGCAGGGAACGTGAGCGCACCGAGCAGCTCGGTCGACGCGGTCATCGCGGATGCGTCGGGACCGACCGTCCCGACCGGCGTGGCTGCGAGCGTCGAGGGATCGACAGCGACGGTGTCGTGGACGGCGTCCAGCGATGACGTCGCGGTCACCGGCTACCGCGTGTTCCGTGGAACCACCGCCGACTTCGAGGTCTCGGCCGAGCTGATGGTCGGTGAGGTCACCGGTCCCACGGCGACCGAGGGATCGCTGCCTGCTGGCACCTGGTTCTACAGGGTCGTCGCAGTCGACGGAGCCGGAAACGTCAGCATGCCGTCCGCGGCTGCGAGCGTGACGGTCGATGACGCATCGGCTCCCACTGCGGTGACCGGGGTCGTCGCGCAGCCCACTGCGTCCGGTGTCGCCGTCAGCTGGCAGGCCGCCAGCGACGATGTCGGAGTGACGGGCTACCAGGTGTTCCGTGGAACGGCCGAGGACTTCACGCCCTCCGTTCAGAACCGCGTCGCCCAGGTGACCGAGACCTCGTACCTCGACGCTCCTCCGAGCGGCACCTGGTTCTACCGGGTGGCTGCCGTGGACGGCGCCGGCAACGTCGGTCCGGCATCCGCAGCGGCGCAGGTCAGCGTGGTTGATGAGGTGGCGCCGTCGGTGCCGTCGGGTGTGGGTGCGTCGGTTGCGGGGTCGAGTGTGGTGGTGTCGTGGTCGGCGTCGACGGATGACGTCGGTGTGGTCGGCTATCAGGTGCATCGGGGTTCGTCGGCTGGGTTCGCGGTGTCGGCTGCGTCGAAGGTCGCGGATGTGACGTCGACGTCGTTCACGGATTCTGGTCGGCCGGTGGGCACCTGGTATTACCGGGTGGTCGCGGTGGATGCTGCCGGCAATGCCAGTGCGGCCTCGGCGGTGGTGTCGGGCACGGTGGTCGGCTCGTCGGAGCCGGTGACGGTGACTGTTCCGGTGGTGGATGATGCGATGGTGTTCGGGGTGCTGCCGAACTCGAACTACGGTTCTGACACGCAGCTGTCCTCTCGTGGTGGTGGCTCGTCGCCGATCCAGTCGTTCCTGTCGGTCGATCTGCCGGCTGCGCCGGCGGGGATGGTGCTGACGGGTGCGGAGCTGCGGCTGCGGACCTCAACGGATCCGACGGCGACGTCGGCGGATATGCACGTGGTGCATCTGATGTCGGGTGCGTGGACGGAGTCGGGTGTGACGTGGAACAACCGTCCCACCACGGAGGGTGCGGTGCTGGGTTCGCTCGGTGCGGCTCCTGCGACGAACACCGCGTACCAGGCGTCGTTGTCGGCGGGTGCTCTGGCCGGTGCGCTGGGCACGCAGCAGACGCTGCGGCTCTCGAGCACCGGGGCGGACAACATCCGCCTGTGGTCCTCCGAGGCCAGCAACACCGCCTACCGACCCACCCTCGTCCTCACCTTCACGGCAGGATCCGGTCCCGACCCCGATGAGGTGGCGCCGTCGGTGCCGTCGGGTGTGGGTGCGTCGGTTGCGGGGTCGAGTGTGGTGGTGTCGTGGTCGGCGTCGACGGATGACGTCGGTGTGGTCGGCTATCAGGTGCATCGGGGTTCGTCGGCTGGGTTCGCGGTGTCGGCTGCGTCGAAGGTCGCGGATGTGACGTCGACGTCGTTCACGGATTCTGGTCGGCCGGTGGGCACCTGGTATTACCGGGTGGTCGCGGTGGATGCTGCCGGCAATGCCAGTGCGGCCTCGGCGGTGGTGTCGGGCACGGTGGTCGGCTCGTCGGAGCCGGTGACGGTGACTGTTCCGGTGGTGGATGATGCGATGGTGTTCGGGGTGCTGCCGAACTCGAACTACGGTTCTGACACGCAGCTGTCCTCTCGTGGTGGTGGCTCGTCGCCGATCCAGTCGTTCCTGTCGGTCGATCTGCCGGCTGCGCCGGCGGGGATGGTGCTGACGGGTGCGGAGCTGCGGCTGCGGACCTCAACGGATCCGACGGCGACGTCGGCGGATATGCACGTGGTGCATCTGATGTCGGGTGCGTGGACGGAGTCGGGTGTGACGTGGAACAACCGTCCCACCACGGAGGGTGCGGTGCTGGGTTCGCTCGGTGCGGCTCCTGCGACGAACACCGCGTACCAGGCGTCGTTGTCGGCGGGTGCTCTGGCCGGTGCGCTGGGCACGCAGCAGACGCTGCGGCTCTCGAGCACCGGGGCGGACAACATCCGCCTGTGGTCCTCCGAGGCCAGCAACACCGCCTACCGACCCACCCTCGTCCTCACCTTCACCCCCGCGCCGTAGGAGGAACGGATCGATGACGCTTCGCCGGAGGCTGTTCGACACGAAGGTCCGCCTCGGGGGAGGCCGTGCATACCGCCGCTTCCTCGAGCGGGCCCGCGGCGCCGACGTGATGAGCAGAGCAGAACTGCTGCGGCGTCAGCACGAAGACGCGGCGGAACTCGTTCGCTACGCCGCGAGCAGGTCGCCGCTGTACCGAGACCGCCTCGCAGCGGTGCTGGAGGACGACCTCACCGATCCGCAGGTCTTCGCACGGATCCCCATCCTCGAGAAGGAGCAGCTGCGCGACCACTACGACGAGCTCATCGCAGACGGAAGCGGCGTGAGACGAACGAAGGTGGCCCGCACCGGCGGCAGCACGGGATTGCCGTTGAAGGTCCTGAAGGACTTCTCCGTGCGGCCAGCGGCGCTCACCTGGCGGTTGATGGGGTGGTGGGGCGTCGACCCCTCCGACAACTCCGCAAGCGTCGAGCGGCTGCCGTGGAGCGGCATGCGCCGGGCCGTCAACACGGCCCTCTGGTGGCCCACGCGCAAGCTCAACGTCGACGCCGGGGCGATGGACGAAGCCGATCTCAAGCGGTTCGCCGACGGCATCCGGCGCATTCGGCCGACGATGCTCTGGGGCTACGCGCATTCGCTGCACGAGTTCGCGATGGCCGTGGAGCGCAACGGATGGGAGGTGCCATCCCCGCGGGCGATCTCATCGACCGCCGCGCCGCTGACCGAGACGCAGTCCGACGACATCGAGAGGATCCTCGGTGCGCCGGTCTACGAGACGTACCGTGCGGCGGAACTCTCGCTGATCGCCGGGCAGTGCGAGGTGCGTCGCGGGATGCACATCCAAGCCGACCACAAGCTGCTGGAGGTGGTCGACGATCAAGGCCGCCCTGCGCCGAACGGCGTGGCGGGCGAGATCATCGTCACCGACCTGCTCAACCGGGCGCAGCCAATGATCCGCTATCGACTCGGCGACGTCGGCGTCATCGACCCCGAACCCTGCCCGTGCGGGCGTCCTTTCCCGGTGCTCAAGTCGCTGCTGGGCAGGAGCAACGACGTGATCCGCACGCGAGAGGGTCTGGTCAGCATCTACAGCTTCGCTTCGGCGTTCTCAGCGCACCAGGCGATCCGTCAGTACCAGATCCACCAGCTGCCCGACTATTCGCTGCTGCTCAAAGTGGTGCCGAGCAGCCCTCGCGTCACGCTCGACGACCTCTCCGGTGCCCTGGCCGATCTCTCGCATGAATTCGGCGGCTCACTGCCGGTCTCTGCCGAGCTGGTGCCGCTGATCCCGCACATCCGCGGAAAGCAGAAGTCGGTGGTCAGCCACCTGCCCGACCAGCCGTGAGGCTCTAGAGCCCTGCGACCGGCGCCGGTTCGCGGTTCGACACGTGCATCAGTGTCATCTCGAACGCGTCGAGGGCGGCCGCCTGCGTCAGATGAGCCGCGCGATACCGTAGCCCGGCGGTGCCGCACTCAGCCGCGATGCCGGGTCGCTCGGCCAGCGCCTCGATCGCGTTGAGAAGGGCCACGGGATCACCAGCTGGCACGACCGGTCCGGCGCCTGCAGCGAGCACCTCGTCAGCCGTTGTGCTCGACGCGTCGACAGCCGCGACGACCGGAAGGCCGGTGGCGAAGTAGGTGGTGAGCTTGCTGGGCACCGACATCTCGGTCAACCCGGGGCGCTCGTTGGCGAGCAGCACGTCGGCTGCTGCGAGCGTGTGCAAGAAGCGGTCATCGGGCAGCGGGTCGACGAATTGCAGGTGCGGGTCGGCGCCAAGGGATTCGAGGTGCAGCCGCTGGTTGCCGTCGCCGAGTAGGACGAATCGCACGCGCGAGCCTCGTCGGGTGGCTTCCCTCGCCGCATGGACCACGTTCTCGAGCCCCTGCTTCGCGCCCATGGCGCCCGCATGCAGCACGATGATGTCATCGTCGGCCCATCCCATACGACGCCGCGTCTCGGCGCGGTGCGCACCGTCGACCTCGGGCACGTGCGACCAGTTGCGCACGACGTCGACGGGTGCGGTGGTGCCGATGCGCTCGACGAACATCTCGCGGAAGCGGTCGTGGATCACCACGATGCGCTCGGAGCTGTCGGCCAGGCTGCGTTCGATCTGCGCGATCACTCGGCTTCCCGCGCCGTCAGAGGCCTGGCCGACCCCAAGCGTGTAGATGTCCTGCACCCAGGTGATCAGGGGGATGCCCTGCAGGCGTGCTCGCACGGCGATGAGCCGCGAGGCGAGCAGAGCAGGCGAGACGACGACCACGGCCGCAGGGGACCCCCAGGGCGCGAAGAGAGCGCGCGCACCGAATGACAGTTCGAAGAGGGCTCGTCGCAGGCTGTTCGGGCGGCGAGGGATGTAGTGGCGCAGCCGCCGCACTGCGACGCCGTTCACTTCGCTCTCAGCGGGCAGCGCGCGGTGCTCTTCGGGCACGCGCCACCACGGATAGTGAGGGTAGGAGGTGATCACACCGACGTCGTGGCCGCGGGCGGCGAGGCCCTCGGCCATGCCGGTCGTGTAGGGACTGATCCCGGTGGGCTCCGGCGCATAGTTGACGCCGATGAAGAGCACCGCGCGGTCGGATGCAGAGGTCGACATCAATACGCTCCTTTCGGCTGCACCATCACCTTGGCGGTGCGCCACATGATCTGCAGGTCGCTCATCACCGACCAGTTCTCGACATAGCGCAGGTCGAGTCGCACGCTCTCGTCCCACGAGAGGTCGCTGCGCCCCGATACCTGCCACAGCCCCGTGATGCCCGGCTTGATGTAGAGGCGACGGAAGATGTGCCCGTCGTACGCGGTCACCTCGCTGGGCAGCGGCGGACGCGGGCCGACGACGCTCATGTCGCCGGTGAGCACGTTCCAGAACTGCGGCAGCTCGTCGAGCGACAGCTTGCGCAGCACGCGGCCGACGCGGGTCACGCGTGGGTCGTCCTTCATCTTGAACAGCAGCCCCGAGCCCTCGTTCTGCTCACGCAGCGCCGCGAGCTGCTGCTCGGCGTCGGTGCGCATCGAACGGAACTTCACCATCTTGAATAGCTGTCCGTCACGCCCGACGCGCTCCTGGAAGAAGAAGACGGGGCCGGGGGAGTCGAGTTTGATGAGCAGCGCGATCACCGGATAGGCGAGCGCGATCGGAATCAGTGCGCAGCTCGCGACGACGATGTCGAGCGCGCGCTTGAGCAGGTGCTGTCCGCCCGAGTACGTCGGAATCTGCACCCGGATCAGCGGCAGCCCGTCGAGTGCCTCGAACGACAGCCGTGGGCCGGCGACATCGGCGAGCCGGCTGGAGAGCACGAGCTCGGAGGCCGTGCCCTCGAGCTGCCAGCTCAGGCGCTTCACGAAGTCGGCGTCGTCGCGGGGACGGCTGGCGACCACCACGGTGTCCGCACCCAGGTCGCGGGCGATCGTACCCACACTCGTCACATCTCCCAGCACGGGATATGCGCCGTCGCCGACGACGACCTCCCGCGCGTCTCCGTCGAGCAGAGTCACACCGACGACCCGCAGACCCGACGAGTTCGACCGGGTGAGGTTGGCGATGACGTACTCCACGTCATCGTGATGGCCGACTACGAGCGTGCGGGACGAGAAGACGCCCTGCGCGCGCTGCGCGAGCAGCCAACGCCGCCACGACCACCGACTCAGCACCAGCATCCCCAGCCCTAAGGGGAGGGCGACGAGCAAGAGCAACTGCATTCCATGCAGGCTCATGAGCGCGTCACCAATGGCCAGAGCGCCGAATGCCGAGCCGGTGGCGCGCGCAACGCCGCGATATTCCGCCACACTGGGCCGGAACAGGGCAGCGTCACGCGTATGGGTGCCACCCAGCATCGCCAGCCACAGAACGCTCAAGAGGGACGCACGCGCGGTGGAGTCGAGCAGGCCAGCACCCAGCTGGATTTGGATGCTGACGGTCAACCCCACAGTGAGGGCGATCGTGGTGGCATCCGTGGCGTGGAGAAGCATCCGGTAGTGCCGTTCCCAGCGGTGCCTCTGCTCCAGAGTTGTTGTCGCGCGCGGTGCCACGACAAAGTCGGGCACCGCGCGCAGGGCTCGCGGCGCTGCGACGACTGGACGGTCGATCCCGCCGCCGCTCAGCCCAAGAACCTCCTCGACGGAGGTCATCCCAAGGCCCCGCGAGCCATTTTCGTACGCAAACCCCAGTGCGTCATTTCCCCAGACTTTCCCCAGTATCTGCCGTTACGGCAGGTCTGCTCTGCGCCGGCCCCCCGGCGCAGATCCGTGACCCCAGATCACGGAGCGGATGCAGCTCCCCAGCAGCATCCACGTTCTATGGTTCGCTCACGCAGATCGAACGCGGCGGAGGCGCTCGTGACCCTTGACCGGTCATTGCGTCACCGCCAACGCGTTCTGAGCCAACGCATCGAGAGCGCGGCGCAAGGTCGAGCTCGACGTGTGCACCGTGTACGGGAAGTAGACGACTTCCACGCCGACGGTCGCGAATTCGCGTTCCAACGCCAGCCCCTTCTCCGTGCCGCGCCAGTCGTCGCCCTTGAAGAAATGGGTGAAGTGCAGGTCGCGCCAGGCATCCATCTTGGCGGGCATGGTCTCGATGTAGACGTCGTCGACGTACGCGATGTGGCGCACGATCTCCGCGCGCTCTGCCGTGGGGACGACCGGCTCGATACCCTTCACTGTGCGGAGCATCTCGTCGCTGACGACGCCGGCGATGAGCACGTCACAGTGCTCCCGCGCGTGGCGAAGGATGTTCAGATGCCCGACGTGAAACAGGTCGAAAGCCCCAGCGGCATAGCCGATACGCGTCCCCATGATCTCCCCAGATCAGATCCCTACGAGTACGGATCCCCATCCGCACACGGCTCCCCAAATGGCCGTGTTTGTGACTCTACTCGGGGTTACGCGCGTAACGCAAGAAATTGGTCGAGAAGGTCGTCACGGAAGACAAAAGACGTCGACGGCCCCGGAACCGGGGCTGCGGGCGTCTCAGCGTCGTTGATCGGGACAGTCAGCCTGCGTTGGCCTTCGCCTTGGTGCGGACGCGGCACGAGGGCTTCGTCTGCTTCGCGGTCAGCTCGGGCTGCTGTCAGAGTCCGTCATGGCATCGTTCGATCGCAGGGCCTCACGCCGGCTGCGCGAACCCGTTCGGGTTCTTGACCTGCCACGCCCACGAGTCGCGGCACGCGTCGGCCAGCGAGCGCGTGGTGCGCCAGCTGAGCTGCTCGTTCGCCTTCGCCGGGTCGGCGATCGTCGTGGCGAGGTCTCCGGCGCGGGGCGCGACGATCTCGTACGGGATCTCGCGCCCGCTCGCCTCGGCATACGCGCGCACCACCTCGAGCACGCTCGATCCCTCGCCCGAGCCGAGGTTGTACGCCTCGACACCGGGGGAGAGGTGCGCGAGCGCGGCGACGTGGCCCTCGGCGAGGTCCATCACGTGGATGTAGTCGCGCACCCCGGTGCCGTCGACGGTGGGGTACTGATCGCCGAACACGGCGAGCTTCTCGCGGCGGCCGACCGCCACCTGCGCGACGAACGGCATGAGGTTGTTCGGGATGCCCGCGGGATCTTCGCCGATCTCACCCGACGGGTGCGCGCCGACCGGGTTGAAGTAGCGCAGCAGCACCGCCTCGAGCTCGGGCCAGGCGACCTGCACGTCGGCGATGATCTGCTCGATGAACGCCTTCGTGCGGCCGTACGGGTTGGTGATGCCCACCCCGACGGGCTGGTTCTCGTCGAGCCGCTCGACCCCGGCATCCGGGGTGCCGTAGACCGTCGCCGACGAGCTGAAGACGAGCTTGCGCACATCCTTCTCGCGCATGATGTCGAGCAGGTTCAGCGTCGAGTTGAGGTTGGTGCGGAAGTACCGCGACGGCTGCGCCACCGACTCGCCGACGGCCTTGAGGCCGGCGAAGTGGATGACGGCGTCGAAGTCGACGTCGGCGAGCGCGGCATCCGCTGCCGCCCGATCGGCAAGATCCGCCTCGATCACCCGCACCGATTTCCCGGTCAGCTTCTCGACTCGCCGCAGCGACTCGGGGCTGCTGTTCGAGAAGTCGTCGACGACGATGACGTCGTCGCCGCGCTCGAGCAGCACGAGAGCGACATGGGATCCGATGTAGCCGGCACCGCCGGTGAGAAGAACGCGCACGACACCGATGCTACCGGGCGGCCCGCCCCGGCTCAGGATCACCGCAGGTTCCCTCAGATCACCGCAGTTCTGGCCGCGGGTCTTCGGCGGCAGCACCGACATGATTAGCGTGAGTGGTGCGTTGCGGTCTACCCGAACGCATCGGGCCTCTGCCTGGCTCTGTGTGCCGCCCGAACGGTGACGCGAGCCCTATGGGGATGCGCAGAGGCCCGACCCCTTCTCGTCATCGGGCCAGCAGCGCGTCGATCCGGGTGCGGAGCTCACGTGGCCGGAACGGCTTGGTCAGGTAGTCGTCGGCCCCGGCCTCGAGACCGCGGGCGACGTCGGCCGTGTCGCCGAGTGCGGTGAGCATGATGATGTGCGCCTCGCTCACCGCCCGGATGCGTCGGGCGGCCTCGAGCCCGTCGATGCCCGGCATCGTGACATCCAGCGTCACCAGCAACGGGTGATGCTCTCGCACCGCCGTCACCCCGTCGAGACCGTTTTCGGCTGTCACGACGGTGAACCCCGCGGCGCGGAGGATCTCCGCCACCAGGTCACGCACGTCACGATCATCATCTACGACGACAGCGGTCGACGAGAACGCGTTCACATCAGGCATCTCAGAGTCCCCACTCTGGAAGGGATGGACGCCGATTCCCCAGGGCGCCCGCTCACATGCTACATGTCGAGCCGACCGCGGTCGACAAGTCCGGGTTGATCGGCATCGGCCCGCACCCGCTCCCACCGGTCGCCGCCCTCGGCGTGCGCCCGCCGCGCGGCCTCGCCGGCCCTCGCCGTGAGGGCTTCGAACTCGTAGCCGGCCACCGAGACCGGGGCCCAGCCGACGCTCGCCGTCAACCGCAGCGGCAGAGATCGGTCGTGCTCCGTCCGTGCGACCCGCTCGAGCAGTTCGGCGAGCAGCTCGCGTACGCCGCCCTGCGAGCGGGGCACGAGAGCGAGGAAGCGGGCCGGGTCGATCTGCTCGATGTCGGCGTCGGCGGGCAGCACGCTGTCGACGTCGCGCGCGAACTTGTGCGCGACGGCGTTGAACTCGGCCGTGCTCGACGCCGTGCGGATGTCGTCGGGATCGTCGAGGCGGATGTCGAGCAGCGACCACAGGTCATCGTCGGCGGCGTGCGCACGCTCGAGGCGGCCGCGGGCAGTGCGCTCGAACGCGTCTCGCGGAGACACGGCGACCTCTTCGCCGCGAATCGTCAGCAGCAGCGTGGTGATCAGCGCGCACACCACGTACACCGACATCCCGACCATGTTCATGGTACGCACGAGAGACAGCGCGTCGGAACCGACGACGAGGCCGCGCATCACGAGCAGCCCGTTGACGTCGATGATCACCGCGAACACGATGAATGCCGACGAGACTCCCAGCAGCGGCAGCGCCTCGTCTCGCACGCGCGGTCCCAGCGCGACCAGCTCGACGATGATCAGGGCCGCGAACACGGCCGTCGTCGTGTAGAGCACCCGCAACGCGACGCCGTACACCCCCGCGAAGCTCGACAGCAGCAGGATGACCGGCGAGAGCAGACCGAACAGGTAGCCGATCATCAGGTGCTGCCGTGCGCGCCTGCGATAGGCGCGCAGTCCCGACCACAGCAGCGGCATGGGGGCGAGGATCAGACCCGAGCCGAGCGCTCGCAGCGGCTCGGATGCGACGTGATCCTGCGCCAGCCAGACGTACGCCCCGACCATCGCGATCGCGAAGGCGGCCGACCACAGTGCCGTCGCCCGCGACGGCCGCGGCAGGAAGCCGAGGCCGATGAACAGCACTGTCGCGAGCGTCGTCAGGGCCACGACCGGCATCATGAGCGTCGTGTTGATCATCCGTGGGTCCGTTCGCGTGCGTGGTCGGGGCAGGGGAGGAGGATGCTGACGCGCGTGCCCTGCCCGAGTTCGCTCGCGACCTCGAACCGGCCGCCCTGCGCCGCCACGATGTCGCGCGAGATGCTGAGGCCGAGGCCGGTGCCCGGGATGCCGCGCTGCCGCGCGAGTTCGGTGCGGAACTCGCGGTCGAAGATGCGCGGCAGATCCTCCGGGGAGATCCCGATGCCGTTGTCGCTCACCAGCAGACGCACCTCACCGTCGCCTTCGCGCTGGCCGTGCACCACGACCCGGCCGCCGCGCTGGGCGTACTTGATGGCGTTGCCGAGCACGTTGTCGACGACCTGCCGCAGCCGGAACGCGTCGCCGTGCAACGGCAGGTCCTCGAAGAGGCGCGCTTCGATGGCCACCCCCGACGCCTCTGCGGCCGGCGTGAACCCCTCGATCGACGCGGTGGCGACGTCGGCGAGGTCGAACGGTGCGTCGCGGTCGTCGTTGCGTGCCTCGGGCACGCTCAGCGTCTGGTCGATGAGCTGCTGCATCCGCGTGCCGGCGTGATCGATGACGCCGAGCTGACGTCGGGTGCTCTCGTCGACGACATCCTCCCGCTCGAGCAGAAGGTCGACGTGGCCGAGGATCGCGGTGAGCGGGTTGCGCAGCTCGTGCGCGATCGAGCGGCGCATCGCCGCCTCGCCGGCCTGCGGATCGATGCTCTCGGTGACGTCTTCCACCCGCAGCAGCACCCCGTCGGCCGGGTCGTCGGGTTCGAGCACCTGTGTCGACGCCCGCAGTGCCCGCCACTGGCCGTCGAGGCCGAACAGCCACACGAGCTCGTCGTGGAAGAGCTCGCCGCGACCCGCCCGGGCGATCATGGTCTCGCCGGCGGGAACGGGTTCGCCGCGCCGGGTGCGGTACTCCACTGCGCGCGAGGGATGCAGCCGCGCTGACGCGTCGAGCGCGTACAGCGTGCGGAAGGCCGCGCTCGCCACCTCGACCACACCACCGGGGTCGACGCGGGCGACGCCGATGTCGAGCGCATCGAGCACCCGCAGGGTGCGCGCCTTCTGCTCCTGCACCCGCTGCAGGGCGTGGACGAGGCGGCCGGACTGCGCACGGAGCAGACGCCGTGACGAGCGGTTGCGCGCCGAGCCGACCCGCATGAACACCCCCACGAAGCAGAGCGAGAGCATCGAGATGACCATGCCCGTCGTCGCGGTGGCGGTCACGCCGTCCCACAGCAGCATCACCAGCTGGATGGCCGCGATCAGCGCGAGCATCGTCACCAGCGTGAGCGTGCGGAAGTAGGTCGCGACCCACGCGACCGGAAACACCCACAGGAACATCGCCGCGGGAGTGTGCCCCGCCACCATCAGGCCGATCATGGCGGCGTCGATCACCGGCAGCACGAGCACGACCGTCGAGGGCAGGCGATGCCACGGCGCCGACAGGGCGACGAGGGTGACCGCGATGATGGTCACGGTGCTGACGCTGAAATGCCAGTCGACGAAGCGGGCCGGCTCGAGGGCGGCGACGCCGACGGCCATCGCGACGGTCGTGAAGGCGATCACGAGCTGCCACTGCCAGATCGAGCGGTCGCGGCCGTCGCCGAAATGGCGGCGCGCACGGGGAGACAGTGCGGACCCCCTCAGCATGAGCGACAGTGTAGCGGGGCGAGAATCCTGCGGTGGTTCCGCGTGGCATGCGGCCGCGTCGGGACGTGTGCTGCGCGGTGGATACGATTGGCTCCGTGAGCGTCGCCCCGAACCAGCCGCTGTCTCCGTACCGTGAGATCGACCGCGCCGACTGGGCGCGCCTGGCGGCGGGGATCGATCAGCCTCTCACCGAGACCGAGGTGGTGGGCATCCGGGGCATCGGCGACCGCCTCGACATCACCGAGGTGCGCGAGGTCTACCTGCCGCTGAGCCGCCTGCTCAGCCTGTACGCCAGCTCGACCCGCGAGCTGGGCGCGGCCACCAGCGCATTTCTGCAGGAGAGCGACACGACGACCCCGTTCGTCGTCGGGGTCGCAGGCTCGGTCGCCGTCGGCAAATCGACCATCGCCCGCCTGCTGCGCGAGCTGATGAGCCGCTGGCCGGGCACCCCGCGGGTCGAGCTGGTGACGACCGATGGCTTCCTCTACCCGAACGCCGAGCTCGAACGTCGCGGCCTGATGGCTCGCAAAGGCTTTCCCGAGTCGTACGACCGGCGTGCGCTCATCTCGTTTCTCACCCAGGTGAAGAGCGGCGCCGTCGAGGTGCGCGCCCCGTTCTACTCGCACATGCGCTACGACATCGTGCCCGACGCGCACGTCGTCGTGCGCCGCCCCGACGTCGTGATCGTCGAGGGCCTCAACGTGCTGCAGCCGCCGCCCGCCCCGAACGACGTGGCGGTCAGCGACCTGTTCGACTTCTCGATCTTCGTCGACGCCGACACCGCCCACATCGAGCGCTGGTACATCGATCGCTTCCTCGCGCTGCGTCAGAGCGCGTTCAGCAACCCGTCGTCGTACTTCAACGTGTTCGCGCACCTCAGTGACGACGAGGCGGTCGCGACGGCGCTCGGGTTCTGGAACGAGATCAACATGCCCAACCTCGTCGAGAACGTGATGCCGACCCGGCACCGCGCGACACTGGTGCTGCGTAAAGGCGCCGAGCACGCCGTCGAGAGCGTGCGGCTGCGCAAGGTCTGAGCGGTCTCACCCGCTCGCGATCACCTGCCGGCGGTCATTTTGCCGGGTGCTCGGCGAGGTACTGCGGCACGGAGTCGTTCTTCAGCGCCTCTGACAGCGCCGCCAGACCGTCCCAGTCGGGGTGCACGATCGACTGGTCGCCGACCATGCCCGTGCCGAGAGTCGGCGAGGTGAGGAAGACGATCTCGCTCTTGTCGACCTCGCGCAGGCTCAGACCGAGAGAGGCCACCGTACCGGCATCCAGCCCCTCGTCGACCGTGAGGAAGGGAGCCAGAGCGGCGACCGAGGCAGAGATGCGGCCCGGGTCGGTCAGGGTCTCGCGGCTGACCAGCTTGTCGAGCATGCCCTTGATGAACGCCTGCTGGTTGCGCACGCGCTGGTAGTCGCCGTCGGTGAACGGGTAGCGGGCACGCACGTAGGCGAGCGCCTGATCGCCGCGCAGCTCGATGGGCCCCTGGGCGAACGAGTACTTGCCCTCGTTGAACGCGATCGAGTTGTTCACGGTGACCCCGTCGAGCGCCTCGCTCAGGCCCTTGAACCCCTCGAAGTCGGTGATCGCGACATGGTCGATGCGCACGTCGGTGATGTCCTCGAGGGTCTGCACGAGCAGCGGGGTGCCGCCGAACGCCAGCGCCGAGTTCAGCTTGCCGTTGCCGTGACCGGGGATCGGCACCCAGTTGTCGCGCATGAACGAGATCACCTGAACCCCCGAGCGGTCGGCGGGGATGTGCACGAGCAGCATCGTGTCGGCGCGCTGCCCGCGGATGTCGTTCACCGAGCCGCCCAGGCCCTCACGCGAGTCGGAGCCGAGCAGCAGGATGTTCAGCGCATCTGGGTTGCTCGGCGCCGGGCGCGCCGCCTCGGTGGGGAACACCTCCGCCGACGGCAGCGTCTCTGCCTTGTCGTACGACGAAGCGAGGCTGCCGAGATAGACCACGGCGGTCACGGCGACGGCGATGAGCACGGCGACGATGCCGAAGACGATCCCCCATATCCATCGGCGAGCCCGACGGGATCGCGGCTGGGTGGCGGTGGCGGCCCCATCGGGGTCGGAGATCTGCATACGAGGATTATCCCGTGTGCCGCTGGGAGTTCTGACCGCGGGCGACCCCGCCGGTCGCAGGGGTGAAATCAGGGGTGAAATCCGGAGAAGTCGCCGAGAGGCGACGCGCGTAACCGCCACGCTGGCAGAGACCCAGAAACGTGAGCACCCCATCCACCCGATGATGTGCCGAACGGCCATGCCGGCCGCGTCGCCTGGGTCGTCCGCGTGCGCGAACGCCGCGGGTTCCGAACCAGGGGAGGCAACCTTGACATTCCGTGCTGGGCGGGCGCAGCAGCTGCCCGACTCGAACCGACCATCATCCGAGCGCGGCTGGCGCCTCGGCCTGAAGCGCCTCGTCGCCGGCGCGGCGAGCACCGCCGTCGTGGCGTCGTCGCTCGTCATCGGCGGGATCGCGGCCGCGCCGCCGGCAGCCGCCGCTGATCCGTTCGTCTGCGAGGCCGGGTCGGTCTACGTGCAGAGCATCAGCCAGGTGCGCGAGTTCAAGGTGAACAAGAGCGGCACCGGCGGCTCGCTTGACATGAGCGGCGACGGGATCGGCACCGGTCACCGGAACAACGGCCTCGGAATCTCATCGAACGGGCGCTACGCCTACACGGTGACCAACACGGACACCGCGAAGTTCGTGTCCAAGCACGACCGCACCGCGAACCGTACGACCACCTCTTCGCAGATCCCCGCCGATGCCGGGCTTGACAGATCGATCCTGCGTGGCGCCGTGCACCCCATCACGGGTGTCTACTACTTCTCCAGCGGCACCAGCAGCAACGGCATCAAGCTCTATGCCTGGAACGAGAAGACCGCCACGCCGACGGCCGTGCAGGTCGGCACGCTGAGGCCGGCCAGCGGCAGCGCCGCTTTCGGAAGCAACGGCGACATGGCGTTCAGCGCCTCTGGCCAGTTGCTCCTGGTCGCCGACCACGTCATCTACTCCGCCGACCTGCCAAACGTCGATTCGATCGAGCAGAGCTCGGCCGACATCGCGGCCAAGCAGGTCTTCGCGATGGACTCGACCGTCAAGGGCAACGGCATCGCATTCGGCAACTACGGGCGCATCTTCATCTCCGCTGGCGCAGCCGACGACACCGGGCTCATCATCGAGGTCGACCTCGCCAAGGGAACGACCGTCAGCACGACGCCGATCGACTTCTCGCCGACCGACATGTCGAGCTGCACCTTCCCCAACACGATCACCCTGAAGAAGGACCTGCCTGCAGGCCGGCAGTCGGCGACCGACCAGTTCGCTCTGCACGTCGACGCACCCCCCGCCTACAAGACCCCTCACACCGAGGCGACCACGCGAGGCAATGCCACCGGCCTGCAGCCCGACTACGTCGGCCCGGTGTTCGTCAACCAGGGCGACACGTTCGCGCTGACCGAGCTGGCCGCCGGCACCACGAAGCTCGACCAGTACGCGTCGTCGCTCGCCTGTGAAGAGATCACACCCACCGGCACCAAGCCGGTCGCAGTGACCGGCAGCAGCGTTGTCCAGCCGCGCGGTGAGCTGGGCACCTCGATCGAGTGCGCGTTCACCAACGCCAAGCTCACGCCCGGTCTGACTCTGCGAAAGACGTCTGATCCGGCATCCGGCACCGCCGTCAATGCGGGCCAGAAGATCACCTACACCGTCGAGGCTCGGAACACGGGCGACACCGCCCTCGACCCGGTGAGCGTCACCGACGAGCTTTCGGCCGTGCTCCCGCACGCGACGTACTCCGGCGATGTGAAGACGCGCATCGACGGCACGGATGTCACCTCCGGCGCCGCGGCCGTCGACGGCACCAGGCTGGCATGGACGGGATCGCTGAAGCCCAGCGAGGTTCTCACGATCACGTACTCGGTGATCGTGAACGACGACGTCGCGGGCGAGACGATCGCCAACCGTGTCACCGCATCCGGCACGCCCCCGGGGTCTTTCGAGCCCATCGTTCCCCCCGCAGTGACCACGCAGCACCCCGTCGCCGGCTTCGTCATCGACAAGACCGCGAACCCGGCATCCGGCACCGTCGTGCAGCCCGGCCAGAAGATCAGCTACACCGTCACCGGCACCAACACCGGTGCCACCACCCTGAACCCGGCGCGCATCAGCGACGACCTCAGCAAGGTGCTCGCAGGCGCCGCCTACAACGACGACATCGCCACACGGATCGACGGCGCCCCCGTCGCCACCGGTGCGGCGACGATCACCGGCGCCAAGCTGGCCTGGACCGGCCCTCTGGCCGCCGGCGCGACCGTCGAGATCACCTACTCGGTGACCGTCGCGCAGGGCGCATCCGGCACGGTCATCAGCAACACGGCATCCGGAGAGGCGACGCCCACCACGCCCGACCCCGCCGACCCGAACGGCCCGCCGGTGCCCGGCACGCCCATCACCCCGCCCTCGGTCACGACCGAGCATCCGGCGATCGGATCGGGCTTCACGATCAGCAAGTCCGCTGACCCCGCATCCGGAACCGCGGTCGAGGCCGGTGACACCATCACCTACACCGTTACCGGCACCAACACCGGAGACACCGAACTGCGCCCCGCCGAGATCGTCGACGACCTGTCGGCCGTGCTCGACCACGCGCGCTACAACGACGACGTCACCGCCAGCCGCGGCGCCGCCGAGGTGAAGAACGGCACGCTCACCTGGACGGGAACGCTCCCGAAGGGGGCGTCCGTCACCATCCGCTACAGCGTCACCGTCAAGGCGGGCGTCAAGAGTGCGCTGCTGAAGAACAGCGCCGAGGGCTCCGCCACCCCGCGGATTCCCACCGACCCGTCCGACCCGCAGAGCCCGACCACTCCGGGCACTGCGATCACGCCGCCGCCGGCGACGACGACGCACCCCGTCGTCGACAACGGCTTCACCGTGAGCAAGGCGTCGTCGCCCGCCTCGGGCACCGCTGTGCGTGCGGGTGACACGATCACCTACACGGTCGTCGGCAAGAACACCGGCAACACGGCGCTCGACCCGGCCTCGCTCTCCGACGACCTGTCTGCGGTGCTCGGCTCGGCTCAGCTCACCGGCGACATCACCGCCTCGACGGGCACGGCCACGCTCGACGGCCAGGTGCTCCGTTGGACGGGTGCGCTGGCCCCGGGCGCCTCGGTCACCCTCACCTATGCGGTGACGGTGAACGACGACGCCTCCGGCGTGCTGCTGCGCAACACGGTCGCCGGCCAGGGCACGCCCCTGATCCCGTCCGACCCGACCGACCCCGAGAGCCCGACCACGCCGGGCACCCCGGTGAGCCCGCCCTCGACCAGCACCGAGCACCCCGTGGCGAACCCGGGCTTCACTGTCGTGAAGTCGGCGAACCCGGCATCCGGAACGCGCGTCGACCCGGGCAGCGTCATCGAGTACACCGTGACCGGCACCAACACCGGCGACACCGTGCTCGACCCCGCGACGATCACCGACAACCTCGCGAACGCACTCGCGAACGCCGCCTACAACGGCGACGTCGAGGCGACTCGCGGCAGCGCGAAGGTGACCGGCCGCACCCTCACCTGGAACGGCTCGCTGAAGCCCGGCGACGACGTCATCATCACCTACTCGGTGACGGTCGACGGCGATGCCGGGGGAGAGACGATCCGCAACTCGGTGACCGGCTCTGCGACCCCGCTGCTGCCGGAGGATCCGAGCGACCCCGACAGCCCGACGACGCCCGGAACCCCCGTGACGCCGCCGACGGTGACCACCGAGCACCCGGTCAACGCGCCGGGCTTCACGTTCGCCAAGACCGTCGATCCGGCAGCCGGCACCGCCGTCGACCCGGGTGAGACCGTGACGTACACGCTCACCGGTGTGAACACCGGCCAGACGGCGCTGCCCCTGGTCGAGATCGCCGATGACCTGTCGGGTGTGCTGCCGCACGCGTCGTACAACGGCGACGCGGTGGCGAAGGTGAACGGCACCACTGCCACGGCCCCCGCTGTCGCGGGCGGCACGCTGTCGTGGACGGGGGCGCTCGCGGTCGGTCAGACCGTCGTCGTCACCTACTCGGTGACGGTCGGCGCGGATGCCGTCGGCGAGGTGCTGAGCAACTCCGCCACCGGCTCCGCTACCCCTCCCGGTGGCGAGAAGATCACTCCGCCGCCCAGCACCACCACCAACCCGGTGAACCTGCCCGGATTCTCGGTCTCGAAGAGCGCCGACCCGGCCGGCGGCGACGTCGACCCGGGCGACACCATCACCTACACGGTGACCGGTGCGAACACCGGCGAGACGGCCCTGGACCCGGTCACGATCGTCGACGACCTGTCGGACGTGCTCTCGGGCGCGTCGTACAACGACGACGTGACCGCGACGATCGACGGGGCGGCCGCGTCCGCACCCACGATCGTCGAGGGCGCGCTGTCGTGGCGCGGGGCGCTCGCGGTCGGCCAGACGGTCACGATCACCTACTCGGTGACCGTGGACCCGGATGCCGGCGGCGCGCTGATCAAGAACTCGGTCACCGGCACCGCCACGCCTCCGGGCGGGGTGCCGCCGATCGAGACGCCTCCGACGATCACCGAGCACCGTGTCAACGAGCCCGGCTTCTCGGTCACGAAGACCGCTGATCCGGCATCCGGCAGCCGCGTCGATCCGGGCAGTGTCATCACCTACACGGTGACGGGCATCAACACCGGTGAGACGGTGCTCGAGCCGGTCACGCTCGGCGACGACCTCTCGGCCGTGCTGGCCCACGCCGTCTACAACGACGACGCGGTCGCCCGCATCGGCGAGGCGGATGCTGTGGCTCCCACCCTCGTCGACGACGAGCTGTCGTGGCAGGGAGCTCTCGGCATCGGCGAGCGGGTCACGATCACCTACTCGGTGACCGTGAACGGCGACGCCGGCGGCGAGACGCTGAAGAACACCGTCGCGGGAGTGGCGGTGCCTCCGGGAGGGGCAGAGCTGACGCCTCCGCCGGCGACCACCGAGAACCCCGTCGGAAAGCCGGGCTTCACGTTCGCGAAGACGTCGGACCCGGCATCCGGCACGGCTATCGCCACGGGCACCGCGGTGACCTACACGCTCACCGGCACCAACACCGGCGAGACGGCACTCGACCGGGTCGTCATCACCGACGACCTCTCCAAGGTGCTCGCTCACGCGAAGCTCACCGGCGCTGCGGTCGCGAAGATCGGCGATCGGGAGGTCACCGCGCCGAGGATCGACGGCACGAAGCTGTCGTGGAGTGGAGCGCTCGGCCTCGACGAGACGGTCAACATCACCTACACGGTCACGGTGAACGACTCGGCCGCAGGGCAGACGCTGAAGAACGTCGCGACGGCTTCGGCCACGCCTCCCGGTGGTGCGGTGCTCGACCCGGCGTCCAGCAGCACCGAGCACAAGGTGCTCACCCCGCTCGCCATCACTGGCGGACAGCTGCTGCCCTGGGCCTTCGGGCTCGGCGCGCTGCTGCTGCTGTGTGGCGCCGCGCTGATGCTGATGCGTCGACGCCGACACGCCTGATAGGTGGGTGACGGAGGCCTCGGCCTGCTGGGGAGCAGACCGGGGCCTTCGTCGTCTCCGGCGGCTCTCAGATGAGCCCGCGGCGGTAGGCCTCGGCGAGCATCTCGTCGCGGTCGGCGGCGTCGAGCTTGCGGTACAGACTCGACACCTGCGTCTTTATGGTGTTGACCGACACGAACAGGCGCTCGGCGATCTCGCGCCGACTGACGCCCGCAGCCAGGTGCGCGAGCACCTCGAGCTCGCGCGGTGTCAGCGACAGCGTCGCCGCGGCAGGGGCGGGACTCGTCTCATCGCGCAGCACGGCCTCGACCAGCGCGCGGGAGGCGCCGCTGATCGGCAGGTTCACTCGCGACAGTCCCTCCGCACATCGCCGCGCCTGCTCGAGAGCCGCCTCGGCAGCAGCATCCTCGCCGAGGGCGCGATGCGCGAGGTGAAGGACACCGAGACGCCAGAGCTCCAGCTGGCGCAGGCCACCGGTCTGCTCCGCCGTCCGCAGCGCCAGCGCCAGCGCCTGCGACGGCATACCGCCGTCGAGCGCCAACCCCGCCTGCACGAGCCTCGTGACCACGAGCTCAGGGTCGGCCGATGCGAGAACGGCGCGTGCCTCGGGCAGACTCCCGGCGGAGGCCGCCTGTGCGGCGCGCACGACAGCGCTGGCGCTGCCCGTCATGCCCTGGCTGGTCGTCGAGCCGGGCAGGGGCGCATCCTGCAGCGCCACGAGCAGCCGCTCCGCGCCGCTCCGGCCTGCGAGCACCGCTGGCGCCAGGGACAGCACGAACAACGGCCACATCTCGCCGATCTCCCGACGCGGGAGGCTGAGCAGCTGGGTGAACGCGGCTTCGGACCCGTCTGCGATGAGCGTGGCGAGTCTGGCAGTGGCGTCGACGAGCGCCTCCGCCCAGCTCTGCGTGCGTGGCACCCGCTGAGCTTCGGCGAGCTCTCGGTGAACCAGCTCCGGATCGCCGAACATCGCGTGCACAAGAGCAGCCTTGGCGTGCGCATCGCGCACCAGGAAGGCCAGATCTGCGGGCGGAACCGTCCACTTGACCCGCTCGAAGTCAGCCAGCGCACGACCGAGATCTCCTGCGAGCATCCGGGTGATGCCGGCCTGCAGGAACGTGAACGACGCGATCCCGAGGGAGCCGTCGACGAGTGCGTTGCTGACCGGGGCATCAGCAGCCGCCCGATTCACCAGCTGCATCGCGGAATCGAACTCGCCGCCCAGCCGGGCCTCGAGCACACCGATCGCGATGACGGTGCCACGCGCGGCAGAGCTGAGGGCTTTCAGATCGCTCTGCCGCGCGTCAGCCATCGGCGGCACAGTCTCCCCTCGCAGCAGCGACCGCGTGTACGCCACAAGCGGCCGCCTGGGCACCTCGGGATCGGGAGCGGCATTCAGCACAGACCGCAGCTCATGCGGAGCGAAACCGAACCACGCCTCGAGGTAGTGTTCTTCGAGCACCGCGGGGATGCGATGCTGCGGCCCGTCGTCGCGCAGCGCCCGCAGCACGTTCAACACGCCCGTGCGATCAGCGGGTGGCGCGGAGCTGCGGCCGACGCCCTCGGTCATGGGCGTATCGACATCGATCGACGCTCCACTCGACGTATCCATCTGCCGCTCCCCTTCCCGACCGATCAATCTAGCCCAGACCTCGAAACCTCAGGCTGGCGTCGAGACGGCGGGACGCGCAGCGACATCGACAGCGTCGGGAGCGGATGCCCGTCGCACGGCCGGAAGAGTGAGCAGGCTCACCAGCGCCATCACGGCAGCGGCCGCGTAGAGCACGGCGTAGTTGTCTGCCGCGCCGGAGATCGGGTCGCCCGTGCCGACGCGCAGCAGCGCCGCCGCCGCGACGGGAACCACGACCTGCGGAATCGTCTCGGCGACGTTGAGCAGCCCGAGATAGGCGCCCTCCCGCCGAGCGGGCACCACGCGCATCGCCAGGGCGAGGTTGACGGCCAGCGAGGTGCCGACGGCGAGACCGCCGGCGGCCGCGGCGAGCCAGAGCGCGACGGGCGTCTCGGCCACCGCCCGCACAGTCGCGGCGGCAGCGAGCCCGACGCCCGCAGCGGCGAAGAACGGCAGGTAGCCGCCATGGCGTGACGCCCACGTTCCGCCGATGATGGCTCCCACGACGATGCCCGTGCCACCGCACAGCGTGGCGATCATCGCCACGGGCGTCGCCGTCACAGGGTCGCTGGTCATCCGATCGATGACCAGGTAGAGGGTGAACGCCGCCGCCAGCGAGAATGCGGCCTGCATCGCGAACCGCTGCAGCCACACCGCCAGGAAGGCGCGGGAGCCGGCGAGTCGAGCGCGCTGGTGTCGGCGGGGCCCCGCCTCAGCGGGTATCGCCTGCACCGGCATCCGCTCGGGGATCATCATGGCCGCGCCCACGACGACGACGGCGAGTGCCGGCATGAGCAACGAGACCGCATCCACGTGGCGGGGCAGCAGCGCCGAAAGAGCCAGCGGCGGCAGGGTGCCGACGAACGCCGCTGCCGTGAAGAGACCCGACGCCGACCCGCGCTGCTGCTCGGTGACCGAGTCGGCCAGCAGCGCCGTGGAGGCCGCCATCGTCGCGTTGAGGGCGAGCTGCGCGCCGATCCAGCTCACGATGACCGCCGCGACGCTGTCGGCGGTGGCCAGCGCCGCGATGAATGCGAACCCGGTGAGCACGCCGCCCAGCATCCAGGGTCGCCGTCTTCCCAGACGTCCGCGTGTGCGGTCCGACAGCGCGCCGAACAGCGGGTTGCTCACGAGGGCTGCGGCGCTGCCGAGGGCGAGCGCGGTGGCGAGAGCGCCGGCGCGCTGATCTTCGGGAAGGAGAGCAGCGAACTTCAGCGGCATGACGGCGACGACCGGTGCCGTGAGCGAGCCCAGAGCGACCAGATTCACCGCGGCCAGCAGCAGGACCACGCGTCGCGGCTGTCGTGCGATGATCTGTGCAGGCGGCATCCGGGTCCCTCTCGTCCTCGAGCACTCTAGCTACACTGAGGGCATGATGTTCGCGGGCGATCAGAGCCCGCTGCCTCGCAGGCGCCTTCTGGATGCGCTGTCGTCGTCGAGTCCCGTGGTGGTGCTGGCAGGTCCGGCCGGCGCGGGGGCCTCCACGACACTGCGCGCGTGGGCGGCTGAACGTGAAGACGTGACCTGGGCGGCGGGGACGGTGCCGGGCGTCGCAGACGACGATCTCGCGGCACCAGGCGCCGCGTTGGTCATCGACGATGCTGACGGCCTCAGCCCAGACGACTGGCAGCGGCTCGCCCGGCTGCGGGCCTCCCGGTCGCATCTGCTCGTGCGGCTCGCCGTGCGCAGCCGCGCCGCCGTTCCGCCGGAGCAGGGGGTGGAGTTCGCCGAATCGCTGCTGCTCACGGTCGCCGAGACCGCCGAGTACCTGATCGAGGTGGGGTCTGCGCTGGACGCGCCGGTCGTGCATCGTGTCACCGGCGGGCTCGCTTCTGCGGTTCGCGCCGTCGCACGGCTCACCGTCCTGTCGCCCACGACCGTCGACGCTGCGCTCGCGGCGCTTCCGCCCGGCCCGCTGCCCGCCGAGCACGCGCCGCTCGCCGTGCCCGCCGTGCTCACGAACGAGGTCGCCGAGGCGCTCGGTGCTCCCGCAGGCGTGCTCGACGACTGCGAGCGGGCCGGGATGGGCCACTGGGAGCCCGGGTTCGGGCATCCGCTCTTCGTGCTCACGGCGCCCGTCCGTGCGGCCACCCGCGCCGCGTATGGCTCGCCGGCGGACTCCCCGACGCAGCACCCGAGCCGTGCGGCGTCAGCACTGCTCGCGCAGGGCGCCTGGTACGGCGCGCTGCGGGAGGGCGCGGACACGCGCTCGATGCCGACCGTGGACGCCGCACTCAAGGGCGGCGGACTTCCGCTGATCCGCATGCACGGCGCGGCGATCGCCGTGCACCTGCGCCACATCCGTCCGCTCGAGCTGCGGCGTTGGCCGGTGATCGCCATGGCGCTCGCGCTGATCCTCAACGCGCGCCGAGAGCATCGCGTGCGGGCGGTGGAGATGATGGGCATCGCGCTGATCGGCGCGCGCACCGCAGCTGCCGGTTCCGGCGAGCGAGCACTGCTGAGGGTGATCGAGTCGGTGCTCAAGCGCCTGCTCGCGGTCGGTGATGGAGGCGTGAAGGCCGCGCAGTCAGCGGCGCGGATGCTCAGCGAGATCTCCGATGACGAACGCCGGTCGATCGAGGGAGTGCTCACCGATCTGCACGCCCACGCCGGTGTCAGCCTGCTGCACGGCGGGCGCGACGCCGAGGCTGCGGCGCAGTTCGAGAACGCTCTCGCCTCGGCGACCAGGCCGACCGCCCGCCTCACGGCCTTTGGCGGTCTGGCGCTGGTGCACGCGCAGGCCGGAGACATCGGCGCCGCGCAGAGCTGGATCGACGCCGCCCTGCGGCACCCGTGGCACGACAGTGTGCTGCGGGAGTATCAGGGCAGTTTGCTGCTCATCGCCCAGGCGTGGACGCACATCCAGCGCGGCGACCTCGATGCCGCGGAAGACGCGATCGACGGGGTCTGGCACATCATCGACACGATCGAGCACTGGCCTCTGCTCGCGCGGGTGAGAGCCGTGACCGACATCTGCCGCGGCGAGCCGCACCGCGGGCTCGAGCGACTGCACGCGCTGCGACGGCAGCGAGGATCGCGCATCCCTCGACGACTGGCGCGGCAGCTCGATCTGACCGAATCGACGCTCCACCTGGCCGCCGGCGACGTCAGCGCCGCCCGCGCGCTCTCCGTGCATTCCCATGACGAGCCCGCTGTGTTGGTCGCGGCTGCGCGGGTGCAGCTGTTCGATCGGCATCCGGAACAGGCGCTGCGCCTGCTCGCCCGCATCGCCGCTGAGACGCCGATCGATCGGGCCACCGCGGCGGCCCTCGAAGCAGTCGCTCTGACGCAACTCGGCCGTGACGCGGCCGGGCCCGCTGCGCGCGCCCGGTCGATCGCCGACGCCCACGGACTCACGACGCCGTTCCTGCTGCTGCCCCCTGACGGTCACGAGGTCTTCGGCGAGCGGATGCCCTGGCAGCCAGGCGACGTGACGACCGTCGTCGCCCCGCGGCCGCGGCTGACTCCGCGCGAGCTGATCCTGCTCGGGCGGCTGGCCGAGACGCCCAGCGTGAACGACATCGCCGCCGAACTGCACGTGTCGGTGAACACGGTCAAGTCGCAGCGCAGAACCCTGTACCGCAAGCTCGGGGCGACCTCGCGCGACGAGGCTCTGGCGATCGCCGCCGAGCACGGACTGCTGGCCGCAGCCCCCACGTCGGCCGTCTCGAGGCGCGGCAGCTCGTAGCCCTCTATTTAGTACGGAACCCTCGCAAATCGGGCGGCTTATTCTTGAGCCCATGTGTGGAATCGTCGGATACGTGGGCCCGCGGCCCAGCCAGGACATCCTTCTCGCGGGCCTCGCCCGTCTCGAGTACCGCGGCTACGACTCGGCCGGCATCGCCGTGATCGATGAGCGCGGCGACCTGGGCATGCGCAAGAAGGCGGGCAAGCTCGCCGTGCTGCGCGACTCGCTCGCCGACCATCCCCTCGACGACGGCACCACGGGCATCGGGCACACCCGCTGGGCCACGCACGGCGGACCCACCGATGTGAACGCCCACCCGCACCTCGCCGACGACGACAAGCTCGCCGTCATCCACAACGGCATCATCGAGAACTTCAGCGCGCTGCGCGACGAGCTGCTCGCCGACGGCGTCACCTTCCGCAGCGAGACCGACACCGAGGTCGCTGCGGCTCTGCTGGGGCGCGAGTACCGTGCATCCGGCGACCTCGCCTCGGCCTTCCGCGCCGTCGTCAACCGTCTCGAGGGCGCCTTCACGTTGCTCGCCATGCACCAGGACCAGCCCGGCGTCGTCGTCGGCGCCCGACGCAACTCGCCGCTGGTGATCGGCCTCGGCGAGGGTGAGAACTTCCTCGGCTCCGATGTCGCCGCGTTCGTCGAGCACACTCGCAAGGCGCTCGCGATCGGGCAGGATCAGATGGTCTCGATCACCCCGTCGTCGGTCGAGGTCACCGACTTCGACGGCAACCCCGTCGAGGCGCAGCCGTTCGACGTCTCGTGGGACGCCGCCGCGGCAGAGAAGGGCGGCTGGCCGTCGTTCATGGCCAAGGAAGTCGCCGAGCAGCCCGACGCCGTCGCCAACACGATCCGCGGGCGGATCGCCGACGGCCAGGTGATCATCCCCGAGCTCGACGGACTCGACGAGCTGTTCGTCGGCATCGACCGCGTCATCATCACCGCCTGCGGCACCGCCTCGTACGCCGCCCTGGTCGGCAAGTACGCCATCGAGCAGTGGGCGCGCGTGCCCGTCGACGTCGAGCTCGCGCACGAGTTCCGCTATCGCGACCCGGTGATCGGCGACCGCACGCTGGTCGTCTCGATCAGCCAGTCGGGCGAGACCATGGACACGCTGATGGCCGTGAAGTACGCCCGCGAGCGCGGCGCGCGCACCCTGTCGGTGTGCAACACGCAGGGCGCGACGATCCCGCGGGAGTCGGATGCCGTCGTCTACACCCACGCCGGCCCCGAGGTCGCCGTCGCGTCGACCAAGGCGTTCTCGGCGCAGATCACCGCGCTGCTGCTGCTCGGCCTGCACATGGGCCGGGTGCGGGGCACCCTGTCTGCCTCTGCTGCTGCGGATGTCGCCGAACTGCAGGCGTTGCCCGAGAAGATCGCCCAGGTGCTCGCAGAAGAGAACGACCACGTCACCCAGCTGGCCGGCTGGATGGCCGACACCCGCTCGGTGCTGTTCCTCGGCCGCCACGTCGGCTACCCGATCGCCCTTGAGGGGGCGCTCAAGCTCAAGGAGATCTCGTACATCCACGCCGAGGGCTTCGCCGCCGGCGAGCTGAAGCACGGCCCGATCGCGCTGATCGAGCCCGGCCAGCCGGTGTTCGTGATCGTGCCGTCGCCGCGGCACTCGGCGCTGGTGCACTCGAAGGTCGTGTCGAACATCCAGGAGATCCGCGCCCGCGGCGCTCGCGTGATCGTCGTCGCGGAAGAAGGGGACGCCGCCGTGCTCCCCTTCGCCGACGAGGTCATCCGCATCCCGCTCGCCGGCGCGATGTTCGAGCCGCTGCTGGCTGTCGTGCCGCTGCAGATCTTCGCGATGGCGCTCGCCACCGCCAAGGGCCTCGACGTCGACCAGCCCCGTAACTTGGCGAAGTCGGTCACTGTGGAGTGAGCCGGCGCGTCCGGTTCCCGGACGGATGTCGGCAGAGCTCACGGATGTCGGCGGGAATGGCTGGATGCTGATGGCATCCGTTCTTCCTGCCGACATCCGTGCACGGCGTGGGGAGAAGGTGGGGCCCGGTCGTGGCCTCAGTCGCCGATGCGATCGATCGCGGCGATGATCGCCGGTACGACGTCATCCCACTGGTGCACCACGAGCGCGTAGTCGAAGCGCAGCGTCTCGTACCCCAGGGCGGATGTCGCCGCGTCGCGCACAAGATCGATGTGGCGCCGGTCCGCGCTGTGGTGGTTCTCGCGACCATCCACCTCCAGAATGAGTCGGCCGCCCGCGACGAAGTCCACTCGTCCGACCTCCCCGATCTGCACCTGGCACTCCAGCCGGATGCCGAGCAGGTGAAGTCGGAACCGCAGCAGCGACTCCAGTCCGCTCTGGGCGTCGGGTCGGGCGAACTGAAGCATCCACTGGGCCGCTTGAGGCAGCTCCTCGGCGATGCGGCGACGGTCGGATGCCGAGATGAGCCGGCGGTTCCACGCTGATTCGTAGGCCGCGAAGAACTCCTCGGCCGGCACGCACCGGTATGCGTGGATCAGCGCCGTCGCGACCGAGGCGTACCCCACGTGGGACGCACCCGGCGAACGATGCGCGGTGCACGCACAATGCGGATGCGGATGCCGCCGACCGGCGCGACCCAGCCAGACGTGCACCGCCTCATCGGGGTCCGAGAGCACCCACACGCGACGTGCGCGAAGGGCATCCGCGCACGTCAGCTCACCACCGTGCGCTGCCGCCGTGGCGACTTTCGGGTCGACCGTGGGCAGCGCGAAGACGCCGGGGCGGATGCGGCGGATGCTGCCCGCATTCACCGCGTCGGCGAGGACCCGCCGGCTGCATCCGTACTGCTGCAGCAGCGTGCCGCGAGCGATTCCGTCGAAGCGGGAGAGCAGATCTGCGGGCGCCAGCATCAGTCGAGCATCGCCGGTCGGCAGCACACGCGGACCGGATTCAGGCGGATTGTGGACGAACCGCCCGGATCGCGCCCTGTGGAGGAAGAGTGCATGGCGCCGCCGGGTCGGACAGATGTCGGCGCGAAGGACGGATGTCGGCGGGAATCGCGGTTTCCGGGTTGCATCCGTGTTCTGAGCCGACAAGTGTGCGGACTGGGGCCGGCGAGGCGGGGTGCGGGTGCGGGGCGCGGTGCCGGTGCGGGGCGGGGTGTGTTTTCGGGCCGGGCGGATGCCGCCGAGTAGGCTGAACGGGTGATCCACGGAACCGGCATCGACCTCGTCGACATCGCACGGTTCGAGCGTTCGGTCGCCCGCACGCCCCGACTGCTGCAGCGCCTGTTCACCGAGTCCGAACAGCGGCTCCGGCTGCCCTCCCTCGCCGCGCGGTTCGCTGCGAAGGAGGCGCTCATCAAGGCCCTCGGCGGCAGCGACGGGGTGCACTGGACTGAGATCGAGATCGGCGCCGAGCCCTCGGGCAAGCCGCTCTTCGTGCTCAGCGGCTCGACTGCGGCGGTCGTCGCCGAGCGCGGCATCACCACCCTGCACCTGAGCATGACGCACGACGCGGGACTCGCCGTGGCCTACGTGATCGCCGAAGGGACGGACGCATGACACCGAGTACCCCGTTCCGTGACGCATCCATCGATCTGGGCGCGATCGCCCACAACGTCGCGCGGTTCCGCTCGATCACCGGAGTCCCGGTCATCGGCGTCGTCAAGGCGAACGCGTACGGGCACGGCGCCGCCGAGGTTGCGACCGCGGCGCTCGCCGGCGGGGCCGCCCGACTCGGCACAGCCACGATCGAGGAGTCGCTCGCCCTGCGCAGAGCCGGCATCACCGCGCCGCTCATGGCGTGGCTGCACGCCCCCGACCGTCGCTTCGACGACGCCGTCGAGGCTCGCATCGAGATCGGGATCTCGTCGTATCAGCAGCTGCTGGCAGCATCCGAGGCGGCGCGGCCACCGGCATCCATCCATCTCAAGGTCGACACCGGCCTGTCCCGCAACGGCCTCGCACCCGCCGAGCTCGATCGCGTCTTCGCCGAGGCCGCCCGCCTCGAGCGCCTCGGGCGCGTCCGCGTGCTCAGCATCTTCAGCCACCTCTCGGGGGCGAGCGGCGACGACGACCGCGCGCAGTTGGCCCGGTACGAGCAGATCGTCGCGCAGGCCGAGAGTCACGGCGTGCGCCCCGAGTTCCGTCACCTCGCCGCGACCGCCGGCGCGATCGACCTCCCCGAAGCGCGGCTCGACGCCGTGCGCATAGGGATCGGGATGTACGGGCTCTCGCCCTTCGCCGACCGCACCTCCGCCGACCTCGGCCTGCGCCCGGCGATGACCCTGTGCGGTGCCGTCGCGGCCGTGCGCCGCGTCTCGGCCGGTACGGGTGTGTCGTACGACTACGCGTACCGGTGCGAACGCGAGACGACGCTCGCGCTCGTGCCCCTCGGATATGCCGATGGCGTTCCGCGGCAGGCATCCGGTGCCGGTCCGGTGATGATCAACGGCCGCCGGTACACCGTCTCGGGACGCATCGCGATGGACCAGTTCGTCGTCGACGTCGGCGACGACGAGGTGCGCCCCGGCGACGAGGTGGTGCTGTTCGGCGACCCGGCGTTGGGTCAACCGGCTGCGACGGAATGGGCGGATGCCGCCGGCACGATCAACTACGAGATCGTCACGCGCATCGGCGACCGGGTGCCGCGGAGGTGGCACTCATGACGCTGGATGCCGCCTTTCTCGGCCGCCACGAGATCCGCTCATCGGATGCCATGGAGCACCTCGGCATGCGCATCGGTGAGCAGCTGCGACCGGGCGACCTGCTGATCCTCACCGGTCCGCTCGGCGCCGGCAAGACGACGTTCACGCGCGGGCTCGCCGAGGGGCTCGGCGTGCGCGGTCCGGTGCAGAGCCCCACGTTCGTGATCGCGCGCACCCACCCGTCGCTATTCGGGGGAGCACCGCTCGTGCACGTCGACGCCTACCGGCTCGGCTCGGCCGCGGAGCTCGACGACCTCGACATCGACTTCCCACGGTCTGTCGTCGTGATCGAGTGGGGCCGGCCGATGGCATCCGCCGTGGCCGACGCGTGGTGGGACATCGAGATCGAACGGCCGGTCGGCGGCGACGACGAGCTGGCCGACGAGGATCTCGACGCCGACGCCCCGCGGTTCGTGACGGTCACGCGCGTCGAGGGCTGACGCCGGGGCGTCGCTGCTGGGCTGCTTTGGGCTGGGCTGACGGCTGGTCCCATGTGGTCGCGTCGCGGGGGCTGAGGCGACCATTTAGGCCCAGCGGGCGAGGGGCGCGAGGGCCGGGCGGGGGGCTGACTCTCTCGAGTGGGCCCATATGGTCGCGTCGCGGGGGCTGAGGCGACCATTCGGGCCCAGCGGGCGCGGGGCGCGGCGGCGGGCTGGGTACTGACTCCGCAGAGTGGGCCCATATGGTCGCATCGCGGGGGCTGAGGCAGCCATTCGGGCCCAGCGAGGCAAGGGCGGGGCGCAGCCGCAACCAACGCACAGCGACGCGCGGGGGGGGGTCAGGACTCGGGGTCGCGCCGACGGGTGAGCGCCGCGAGGATGTCATCGGCCGCGTTCGCTCCGGATGCCGCTGCCGAGACGTTCTCCGCCTCCACGGCCTGCACGATCTCGGAACGCTGGATGCGCGTCGAGCGCGGCGCAGTGATGCCGAGGCGCACGCTGTCGCCCTTGACATCGAGCAGAGTCACCTCGATCTCGTCGCCGATCAGCAGGCTCTCGCCGATACGCCTCGTCAACACCAGCATCCGATCAGCCTACCGGCGCATTCGGGACGATGCCGCTGACGGCCGGCTGCGCTGCATCGCGCACCACTCCGACCGTCTCGATCGTGAACGAGCCGCTCGCCTCGGTGTACGACAGCACAGGCAGTCCGTCGGTCTGCGCCGACACGAGGCGCCGCACCGCCGAGCGCAGCGACGGCGCGCAGACGAGCACGGGCTCCCCGCCGTCTCCGGCCGCGGCTGCGGTGACCGCTTGGCGCACCGAGTCGATCACGGCCTCCATGCGCTGCGGGTCGAACACGATCTGCGGGCCGTCGTCCCCCATGCGCAGGCTCTCGAGCATCGCCTGCTCGAGCAGCGGGGTGATCATGATCACCCGCAGCACCCCGTCTTCGGCGAACCGAGCGGCTATCGCCGGGCCCAGCGCGGCGCGGGCGGCCTCGATCAGACCTTCCGAATCGGTCGATGTCTTCGCGCGCAGCGCCAGCGCCTCGTAGATGCGGCTCAGGTCGTTGATCGGCACGCGCTCGGCCAGCAGCCCCTGCAGCACGCGCTGCACCTCGGCGAGCGACAGCAGCGCGGGGGTGAGCTCTTCGACCGCGGCGGGGGAGACCTGCTTGAGGGCGTCGGTGAGCTGCCGCACGTCTTCCCGGCTGAGCAGTCGCGCGGCACCGGCGTGGATCACGCTCGACAGGTGCGTGATGACCACGCTCGCCCGATCGACGACGGTGGCGCCGGCGAACTCGGCGCTGTGCCGCATCTCGACCGGGATCCACTTGCCCTCCAGCCCGAAGACCGGGTCGTGCACCGCGGTGCCGGGCAGGGTTTCGAGGCCCGCGCCGAGGGCGAGCAGCCGCCCGGGCGGCACGATGCCGCGTCCGGCCTCGACTCCGGCGATCCGGATCACATAGGTCGACGGGGCGAGCTCGATGCTGTCGCGCGTGCGCACCGGCGGCACGACGAGCCCGAGGTCGAGCGCGATGCGCCGGCGCAGCGCCTTCACCCGCGCGAGCAGGTCGTCCGGTCCGCCGGTGACGAGGTCGACGACATCGGAGGCGAGCTGGATCTCGAGGGCGTGCACCCGCATCCGCTCCATCAGCTCCTCGGAGCTGTCGGATGCCACCGGCTGCGCCGCCTGCTCGTCGGCATCCGCCGCCGCAGCATCCGCCCGCGTCGCCCTGATGCGCTGCGCAGCGAGGATCAGCAGCGCTCCGACCACCATGAACGGCAGCATGGGCATCCCGGGGATGAACGCCATCACGATGGCGGCGCATCCGGCGATGTTCAGCGCGTTCACCGACTGCCCGAGCTGGGCGAACGCCTCGCTGCCCATCTCGGTCTCGGCGTTCGAGCGGGTCACGATCATGCCCGTCGACACGGCCATCAGCAGGGCGGGGATCTGCGTGACCAGGCCGTCGCCGATCGTCAGCAGGCTGTAGGTGCTGACCGACTCCTCGATCGCCATGCCGTGCGAGACCATGCCGATCGCGATGCCGCCGACGAGGTTGATGATGATGATCACGAGACCCGCGATCGCGTCGCCCTTGACGAACTTCGAGGCTCCGTCCATCGCGCCGTAGAAGTCGGCTTCGGCTGCCACCTCGGCACGGCGCTCGCGCGCCTGCGCGTCGGTGATGAGTCCGGCGTTGAGGTCGGCGTCGATGGCCATCTGCTTGCCCGGCATCGCGTCGAGGGTGAAGCGCGCGCCCACCTCGGCCACGCGCTCGGCGCCCTTGGTCACCACCACGAACTGGATCACGACGAGGATGAGGAAGACGACCGCGCCGATGATCAGCGAGCCGCCCACGGCGATGGCGCCGAAAGCCTCGATCACCTGTCCGGCGTACGCCTCGCCGAGCACGAGACGGGTGGATGCCACGTTCAGGCCCAACCGGAACAGGGTCGCCACGAGCAGCAGCGACGGGAAGACCGAGAAGTCGAGCGGTCGCCGGATGAACATGGTCGTCAGCAGGATCACCAGCGCGAACAGGATGTTCAGGATGATCAGCAGGTCGAGCAGCACCGGCGGCACGGGCACGACCAGCAGCATGATGATGCCCACCACGGCGATGGGCACCGCGATCCTGTTCAGCATTCCGCGCATGCGCTTCTCCTCAGCTTCCGACGGACTCTCATCAGGCGGTCCTCTCCGGGAGCGCGTGCACGCCGCGCGCCGACCCGCGCTTGCGCAGCATGTCGACGAACACGAGCACCCTGGCGACCGCCGTGTACAGCTCTGCGGGGATCTCCTGCCCCAGCTCGCACGCCGCGTGCAGTGCGCGGGCGAGCGTGACGTCGCGCACCATCGGCACGCCGGCCTCGGTCGCGCGCTCGCGGATGCGCTCGGCCACGACGCCCTTGCCCTTCGCGACGACCTTCGGGGCGGATCGGCCGACCTCGTAGCGCAGCGCGACGGCGACGTGCGTGGGGTTGACCAGCACCACGTCCGACCCACTGACGGCGGCGATCATGCGGTTGCGGCTCATGGCCAGCTGACGCGAGCGGCGCTGCTGGCGGATCAGCGGGTCGCCCTCGGAGCTCTTGTGCTCGTCGCGCACCTCCCGCTTGGTCATGCGGGTGTGCTTCATGTTGCGGCGCATCACCACGAACACGTCGAGGGCCGCGAGCCCCAGGCCGACCGCGACGGCGACCTGCAGCAGCGTCGCGGTGCCGCCCGCCGCGGTGCTGAGCAGGCGGGTGATCGAATGCGCGCCGCTGGCCGAGAGCACGGGCACCAGCGACGCGATCACGGCCCACAGCGCGACGGCGATCGCCGCGGTCTTGAGCAGCGCCTTCGCGCCCTCCCACAGCGCCTGCATGCCGAACAGGCGCTTCACGCCCGAGACGATGTTGAACTGCTCGTAGCGGCCCGACAGCTTGCGCATCCGCACCCCGCCCTGCACGACCGCGCCGATCAGGGTGACCACGGCGACACTGACGAGCAGCGTGCCGAGAGTGGGCAGCACCGACCCGAGGCCGAGCCCGAGCACGCTCAGCGCCGCCTGCGGCGACGGGTCGCGCATGATCGACGGCAGTGTGATGAGCTGCTCGGTGCCGGCGGCGGCGCCGGCCGCCATCGCCGCGGGCATCGCGATGCCGGCGGCGGCGATGCCCAGCCAGGCGGTGAGGTCCTGGCTGCGCGAGAGCTTGCCCTTCTGCCGGGCCTCGCGCAGGTGCTTGTCGGTCGCCTTCTCACTGCGCTCGCCGCTGTCGCTCATCGCCCCACCCCCTGCATCATGCGCAGCGCCTCGGTGGTGAGGGCATCGATGATCCCGGGCAGCGCGATGAAGGTGAACCCGGCGAGCACGAGGGTGAGCAGGATCTTGATCGGGAAGCCCATCGCGAAGGCGTTCAGGGCGGGTGCGACTCGGGTGATGAGGCCCAGACCGGCATCCGCGAGGAAGAGCACCAGCAGCAGGGGTCCCGCGATCTGCACCGCGCCGAGGAACATCTGCACCACCCCGTCGACGAGCATCTCCGCCGGGGAGGCGAGGTCGAGAAGGCCGTCGACGGGCACCGCGCCGAAGCTGCGGGCGAGGCCGCTGAGCACGACCTGATACCCGCCCGAGGCGAACAGCAGCGCGAAGGCGGTCATGTGCAGCAGGCGGGTGAACTGCGCGCCGTTGACCAGCGACTGCGGGTCGAACGCCTGCGCGAGCTGGAAGCCGCCGAAGATGTCGATCAGTCCACCCGCGGCCTGCACGGCCGAGAAGCACAGGAAGACGAGGAAGCCGAGCACGGCGCCGGTGAGCACCTGCACGACGAGCGCGCCGAAGAACGCCGCGGTGTCGAGGCTCTCGTACCCGGGTGCGACCACCCCCGACATCGCCAGGGCCAGCGCCATGGCGAGCATCGCCTTGATGCGCACCGGGAACCCGCCGTACGAGAACGGCGGGGCGATCATGACGAACGCCGTGATGCGCACGCCGGCGAGCATCGTCGCCTCGAGCCAGGCGAAGTCGATCGGGATGTGCACGTCAGCCGCCGCTCAGCAGCTGCGGGATGCGGTCGAACATCATCTCGGTGAACTGCACGATCTCGGAGATCATCCAGTTGCCGGCGATGAGCAGCGCGATGCCCACCGCGACGATCTTCGGCACGAACGACAGCGTCACCTCCTGCACCTGGGTGATCGACTGCAGCAGCGAGATCGCGAAGCCGACGACGAGCGCGGTGATCAGCAGCGGAGCGGCGAGCTTCGCGGCGACCAGCAGACCCTGCGTGCCGATGTCGAGCACGGCCTCGGGACTCATCCGACACCCCCGTAGCTCTCGATCAGCGTGCGGATGATGAGCCCCCACCCGTCGACGAGGATGAACAGCAGGATCTTGAACGGCAGCGAGATCATCACGGGCGGCAGCATCATCATGCCCATCGACATCAGCGCCGCGGCGACGACGAGGTCGATCACGAGGAACGGCACGAAGATGACGAACCCGATGATGAACGCGGCACGAAGCTCTGAGATCATGAACGCCGGGATCAGCGTGTACAGCGGCACGCTCTGCGGATCCTCCGGGTTCGGCAGCGAGGCGATCCTGGTGAGCAGCGCGAGATCCTCCTCGCGGGTGTAGCGCAGCATCCAGTCGCGCAGCGGCGGCTGACCCAGATCCACCGCCTGCGCGAAGGTCACCGAGCCGTCGATGTACGGCTGCACGGCGACGGTGTTGATGTCGACCAGCACCGGCCACATGATGAACATCGACAGGAACAGCGCGAGCCCGGCGAGCACCTGGTTCGGCGGGATGGTCGGCAGCGACAGCGCGTTGCGGGTCATCGCGAGCACCACGAAGATCTTCGTGAACGACGACATCATCAGCAGCAGCGCGGGAGCGATCGACAGCAGCGTGATGCCCAGCAGCGTGAGGATCGACGACGACGGCGACCCGTCGACGCCGTTGATGTCGATGGTGATGCCCTGCTGATCCGATCCCGGCGCGGTGGGAGGAACGGGCGCCTCCGGATCATCTGGCTGGTCGACGGTGGTCTGGACAGAGAGGGATGCGGACGCTGTGGGCGCGGATGCCGAGACGGGCGCGGATGCCGAGACGGGGGCGGCGGCCGACCCAGACGCGGAGACGGATGCCGGATGCCCGACGCGGGCGTGCGCGGCGGCGCCGGTGCCCAGCACGGATGCGACGACCAGCGCGGCGCCGATCAGCGCCAGCACGGTGGCACGCCGCGCGATCGTCAGGGCGGCGCTCATCGCGCGCGACGCAGGAACTCTGCGGTCTGCCGCCAGGTCTGCGGGGAGAGGATCGATCCGCCCAACGGATCCGATGAGCTGGGGCGGCGGTGGCGACGCAGCGGCGGCTGCTCGGCCGCGCGTTCTTCGGCCAGCAGCGCATCGAACGTGCCGCCGGCAGCCTCGTCCGCCGTCGGCGCCTCGGCACCCATGTGTACGACGGGACGGGTGATGTGCTCGGCCGCTGTCCGCTCGATGAGGTTCACCCCGTGCTCGGTGACCCCGAGCATGTATCGCGCATCGTCGGTCTCGACGACCACGAGCTGCGCCTTCGAGCCGAGCGCGCGACGCGCGACCACGATGATCTCCGCGCCGTCACGTCGCTGCTGCACCCGCTTGCCGACCCGACGCTGCACGTACCAGAGCAGCCCGAGCACCGCCGCCAGCGAGAGGGCGACGCGCAGCAGCAGGAGCAGCTCGTCCAGATCAGGCCTCGGCGTTCTCGAGGATGCGGGTGATCCGCACCGCATAGTCCTGGTCGACGACGACGATCTCGCCGTGCGCGATCACGCGTCCGTTGAGCAGCACGTCGGCGGGAGCGCCGGCCGAGCGATCGAGCTCGACGATGCGCCCCGGCTCGAGATCGAGCACGTCGCGCACGGCCATCCGCGTGCGTCCCACCTCGACGGTGAGATCCATCTCGACACCCGCGATGCGCTGCAGACGACGCGAGGCAGCCGGTGCCGCCTGCGGAGCGTGCGTGATGCGCACGGCGAGGCGGCCGAGCACACGGCCGGCGTCGTCCTGCAGGTCGAACACCTGCGCCGACGGGTGGGCGAACACGGCAGACGCGTCTCCGAGGGTGGCCACATCGAGCCGGCCCGCGCCGAGCGCGCCGACGGCGAGCTCGAGGGGGCCCTGCAGCCGTTCGGTCAGCGGTGCATTTGCGAGGCCGTCGATCAGGGCATCCGGTTCGAAGATCTGCACCGCGAGCTGCGCGCTGGCCTCGCCGACGTACCCGACGATCACGGCATCGCCGGTGTCGCCCGACGCCTGCGACGCGACGGCCGTCGCCGGCGCCGCGGTGGGCAGACGCGCGGCGAGGGCGGCGGCGATGGCGGATTCGTAGGCGATGCTGCTGGTCACGAAGGCTCCTGAGCGGTGACGGACGTCGTCGCGGTGACGACGCAGGCGAGACGGGCGCCGCTGGCCCCCACGGCGGCCGTGGCCACCGGGTGGTCTCCGACCATGAGGTCGAGGGGACGATCGGCGGCGTGCGGAAGGGTGAGCAGGTCGCCGACGGCGAGATCGAGCACCTCGTGCGGGCGCACTCTGCGGGGGGTGAGACGCAGTGCGATCTCGACCGGTGTCTGCTCGACCTGCCGGTCGATGGCGCCTGGCGAGGCCGTCTCGGGTGCGCCCGTGGCGGCCGCCGACAGCGCCCGCAGGATCACGGATGCCGGAAGCATGACGCTCGCCCCGAGTGCCCGCCCGCCGGAGCGGATCGAGAGCTGGGCGACGATCACGGGTTCGTTGGCCGCGGCGACCTGGGTGAACTGCGAGCTGTGCTGGATGCCTGCGATCGTGATGCCGTCGGGAAGCAGCCCGTCGAGCGAGCGCGTGAGGTGCTCGATGGCATCCTTCATGACCGCACCGACCAACGCCTGCTCGATGTGGGTGAGGGGGCGTGCCTCAGCGGTGTCGACCGGGCGGCCGCCCACCATCTGCACCACCCAGGCGGTCGCGAGCGACGCAGGAAACTGGATCACGGCGCGGGCGTCGGTGCCGGGCAGCGCGCAGACGACGAGCGTCGTCGCCGGCGGCAGCGATCCGCCGTACTCGTCGTAGGTCTGCATCGCGACCGCCTCGACGACGACGTGCGAGCGTGCGTGGGTGCGGGTCGACAGCTGCGAGCCCCACTGCCGGGCGAACGTGTCGAACGACATCTCGAGGATGCGGGCATGCTCGCGCGAGAGGGTCGTCGAACGACCGAAGTCGTACAGCTCGACGCTGCTCTCTGCACGCACGGCTGAACGCGCGCTGTCCTCGATCACCACGACCCCGACTATCGGGCGGTGATCGGTGCGCGTAAGCAGGACGATCGATCAGCGGGAGGGGGCCTTCGCCTGCAGGCTCGGAAGCAGCTGTCGCACCCCCTCTTCGGCATCCGAGAGGACGACGACGTCGACCCGTCTGTTCTGGGCGAGAGCCTCCGGCTCCGCACCCGGCACGATCGGTCGCGCGTCGCCGAAACCGACCGACTGGATGATCGCGGGGTTGATTCCGGCCCCCTCGACGAGGTGGCGCAGCACCTGGGTCGATCGGCCCGACGACAGCTCCCAGTTGGTCTCGAACGGGGCGACCGACTGCCGGCTGTCGGCGTGGCCCTCGACCGAGATCTGGTTCGGGATGCTGACCAGCACCGAGCCGAGAGCATTCAGGATGTCGACGGCGACGGGGGTGAGCTGCGTGCTGTTCGTGGCGAAGAAGGTCTCGGCGCTGACCAGGCTGATCGTCAGGCCGCGGGCGTCGATCGTGAAGGTGGCGGCGTCGGCCAGCCCCTGCTGGGCGAGGGCGTCGCGGATGCGCTCGCGCAGCGCCGAGAGGTCGTCGAACTCCTTCTGCGCGGTCGACAGCTCGACGTCGGCGAAGCCTTCGCCCTCCTCGTCGAGCAGGTTCGCGGGCACGACCACCCCCTCCGACACGTCGACCTCGTCGGTCTTCTCGTGCCCGAACCCGGTCGCCAGCGATGCGCTCAGCGCCGCGAACTTCTCCTGGTCGACCGTCGACATGGCGAAGAGCACGATGAACATGCACATCAGCACGGTGATCATGTCGAGGTACGACGCCATCCAGCGCTCGTCCGGGCCGGAGTGGCCCTCGGGCTCGATGCGCCGACGGCGCCGGACGCTCACAGCCCGACCTCGGAGAGCGATGACGCGGCGTCGCTCCCTTCTCGGCCCTTCTTCTCGGCCTTGCCCTTGCTCTTGCCGTCCTTGCCTGGCTTCGCATCCGCCACGAGAGCGCCGAGGCGCTCTTCGACGTGCGCCGGAGCGGCGCCGGCCTGCACGGCCAGCATCCCCTCCATGAGCACGGTCATGCGCTCCAGCTCCAGCTCGCCGAGTCGCTGCAGGCGGCCGCCGATGGGAAGCCAGATGAAGTTCGCCGAGAGCAGGCCCCACAGCGTGGCGACGAACGCGGCGGCGATCATCGGGCCGAGCGTCTCGGGCTGGTCGAGCTTCTCGAGCGTGTGGGTGAGCGAGACGACCGTGCCGATGATGCCGACCGTCGGGGCGAAGCCGCCGAGAGTCATGAAGAACCGCGAGGCGATGCGGTTGCGGGCGGCGGCGGAGGCGATCTCGTCTTCGAGCAGGATGCGCAGGTCCTCGGCGTCGATGCCGTCGGCGATGCTCTGCAGCGCCTGCCGCAGGAACGGATCCTTCTCGTCGGCGACGCCGTGCTCGAGCGACAGGAGCCCTTCGGTGCGCGCCTTCTCGGCGTGACCGACGACCGTGCTGATCATGCTCTGCGCGGTGCGGCGCTCGCCGCGGAACGCCCGCGGCAGCGCCTTCACCGCATGCAGGAAGTCGCGCAGCGTGCCGCTCGCGATGCCGACGGCGATGGTGCCGCCGAAGACGAGCATCATCGGTGCGGGCAGCAGCAGCGCCGAGACCGACGCGCCCTCCAAACTGATCATGGCGAGCAGTGAGCCGAACGCGAGGACGAGCCCGAGGATGAGTCCGATGTCCATCAGAGGCCCTCGGTCCGAGCGGCGGCGGAGAGCCGGGATGCCTGCGCCAGAACACCCGCGCGGAACGCGGCGATCTGCCCGATGAGCTCTTCCATGGTCTCGCGGACGACGAAACGCGCGCCGTCGACCATGACGATCGTGGTGTCAGGAGATTCCTGCACCCTTTCGATCAGGTCGGGGTTGACCGCGAACCTGCTGCGGTTCAGACGCGTGACGACGATCATGAGCTCCATCCTGGAAGATCGGCCCCGGCGCGAAGCCGGTGCGACGACGGCCCATCCTGGTCCGTCCCTGGGGACTGTCGGCAGGCCCGCCCGTCCCGTTAGCCGCGGGCCGGGCGCGGTCGCGGCATCCATTCCGCCGACTGGTCCCAGATGGTCGCCTCGGATGCCGGGATGCAGCCATTCGGGACCAGCGGGTGCGGGGCTCAGCCACGGGGCCGGCATCCATTCCGCTGACTGGGCCCATATTGTCGCTTCGGATGCTGGGAGGGGACCAATTGGGACCAGCGGGCGGGAACGGAGCCCGACCCGAGCCCGCGCGCGGACTACGCGCGCTCAGCCGCGCGCTTCAGCCGCAGAGCTCCCACGAACCCGAGGACGAGGAAGACCACCGCCACCAGGAGAGCGCCGCGGGTGCCGTCGGCGAACCCGCCGGCCAGTGCGTCGATCACCGTGGGCGTCTGCTCGCCGTACGCCGAACCTGCGCCCTGCGCACGCAGCTGCGCGATTGTCGTCCCCGCCGAAAGCCGTGTGGACTCCGCGAGCTGATCGCCCGCGGCTCCGGTGATCCCCGCGCCGTCCAGCGCGGCTGGCAGCGAGACGGCGAGCCACACAGACAGCACCGTGCCCGCCATCGCCGTTCCGAGCGCGGAGCCCACCTGGCGAACCGTGCTCTGGGTCGCCGAGCCTTGGCCCGAGACGGCCACCGGGATGTCCTGCAGCACGGTGCCGGTCAGCTGTGCCGAGGCGAGCCCCAGTCCGAGCCCGTAGACGACCAGGGGCAGAGCGATCACCCAGCCGGCGCTGTCGGCGCGCAGCAGCAGCGCGAGAACCAGCGTCCCGGCGATCTCGAGCCCGAGGCCGAGCAGCACGGTGCCCGGCGCGCCGAGACGCGCGGCGAGGTGGCGGGCGGCGGCGCCGGAGAAGAATGCGCCCACAGCCATGGCGGCGAGCACGAGGCCGGCTCCCATCACGTCGAGGCCGAGCGCGTTGATGAGGAACAGGGGCAGGACGAAGATGATCGCGAACTCGCCGATGGCGACCATCGCCGCGGTGAGATTGCCCCACGAGAACGTCGAGAACGTGAACAGCCCGAGATCCAGCAGCGCCTCGCGCTGCACCTTCTCGCGGTGCCGCTCCCACACGACGAACAGCACGAGGGCGATGATCGCGATCGCCAGGGCGACGGGAACGGCCGAGATCGGGGCATCCTCCGACCATGTCCAGCCGAACAAGGTGAGATCGCTCTTCGGCTTCCACCAGCCGAGATCGGGGCCCTCGACGACGGCGAAGACGAGCGCGCCGAAGCCGATCGCGCTGAGCAGCGCGCCGTCGACGTCGACACCGGGCCGGGTCTTGTGGCCGCGGGTCTCGGGCACGACGATCGCCGCGGCGACGAGCAGCAGCAGGCCGACGGGCAGGTTCACCAGGAAGATCCAATGCCACGAGGCCCACTGCGTCAGAGCGCCACCCGCGAGCGGCCCCACCGCAGCCGCGCCCGAGATGACCGCGCCCCACACACCGAAGGCGGCCGCACGATACCGGCCGCGGAAGACGGCGTTCACGGTCGACAGCGTCGACGGCATGATCAGCGCGGCGCCGACGGCCTGCACGGCGCGGGCGCCGATGAGGGCGCCCGCGTCGGCGGAGACGGCGGCGAGCAGACTGCCGCCCATGAAGACGACGAGCCCCGCCAGGAACAGCCGCTTGCGCCCCCAGCGGTCGGCCAGGCTGCCCGTCGAGAGCAGCAGCGCCGCGAGCACCACCGCGTAGAGGCTGTTCACCCACTGCGCGTCGGTGAGGTTGAGACCGAGGTCGCTGATGATGGCAGGCAGCGCGACGCCGACGATCGTGCCGTCGAGCACGATGAGACCGAGCCCGATCGAGAGCACCGCCAGCGCGATCCACTCCCGCCTGGTGGGCGCGGCCGCCTCCGGCACGGCCGAACCCGGCACGGCCGAACCCGGGGCACCAGAGCCAAGCGCACCAGAGCCCGGCGCACCAGAGCCAGGCGCACCAGCCTCTGGCACACCGCCCCCGGCGACGCCCCCGCGACCCGCCTTCTCGATCTTCTCGTCACTCACGAGCCTGCGCCTCTCTCAGCCCTGCACGGTCACCGGCGACGGTACGCCTGCTGCGCGTGCGACGAAGACAGCCTTGCGCAGCAGCACGAAGAAGACGATCAGCGCCGCCGAGAGCAGGATGTGCCCGAGACCGGCGATACCGGCGATCATCTTCGTCGAGGGCTCTCCGAGCACCGTCAGCGAGCCGTGCCAGACCATCATCGCCGAGGTGAGGATCACGCCTGCGTTGTACAGCCAGAAGAACCAGGCGAACAGCTTCGGGCTGCGCGAGAGCGCGAACACCTTCTCGAGCACGAGCACGATCAGCAGCATGATGAACCCGAGCGTGAGCAGGTGGGTGTGCACGAGTCCGAGCTGCGTGAAGGCGCCTTCGGCGAAGTCGTTCGCTTTGGTGAACTCACGGTAGAACAGGCCGGATGCCACGCCCGCGAACATGTAGGCGAAGGCGGCGTAGAACAGTTTCGTCATGGGTGGTCCTTTCGAAGGGGACGGGCGGGTCAGAGCAGACCCACCTGCTGGGCGACGTGGATCGCGCGGGAGCGGCTGTCGACGTCGAGTTTGGTGAAGATGTGGGCGATGTGGCTCTTCACGGTCGCCTCGGTCACGAAGAGCGCCTTGGCGATCTCGCGGTTCGCGGCTCCGGTGGCCAGCAGGCGCAGCACCTCGACCTCACGGTCGGTGAGCTTGGGCAGCGGGTTGCGCATGCCCTTCAGCACCCGCGCGGCGAGTTCGGGGGAGAGGATGGTCTCGCCCGCGTGCGCACGGTGGATGCCGTCGATGATCACCTCGGGAGCGACATCCTTGAGCAGGTAGCCGGCGGCGCCCGCCTCGATCGCGCCGAGGATCTCGGCGTCACGGTCGAAGGTCGTGAGGATCAGCACCGCAGGGGCCGGATCGAGCGCACGCAGCGCGGCCGTGGTGCGGATGCCGTCGATGCCGACTCCGAGGCGCAGATCGCACAGCACCACGTCGGGGCGCAGGTGACCGGCCAGAGCGATGGCCTCTTCGCCGGTCGCCGCCTCGCCGATCACGCGGACGGTGTCGGTGTCGAGCACGCTGCGCAGGCCGGTGCGGACGACCGGGTGGTCGTCGACGAGGAGGACGGTGGTGGTCACGGAGTCTCCTTCGTCGTGGGCTGAGCGGATGCCGGCGGCGTGGGCTGAGTGGATGCCGGCGATGCGACGGATCCCGGCGATGCGACGGATGCCGGCAGCGCCTGCTCGGGATGGATCGGCACGGACACCGAGATGGCGGTGCCCTCGCCGGGTGCGCTCTCGAGGTCGAGGCCGCCGCCGAGCTCGCGCAGCCGAGCGCGGATGAAGCGCAGACCGTAGCTCGGGGAGCCCGACTCGACGTCGCGCTCCCATCGGGCGAGATCGAACCCCACGCCGTCGTCGATGATGTCGAGTCGTACCGATCCGTCGTCGTCGATCAGGCTGACCACGACCCGGGATGCCTGTGCGTGCAGCCGCACGTTGGCCAGCGCCGACTGCGCGGTTCGCAGCAGCGCGACCTCGACGGGCGTCGGCAGTGTGGGCAGCGAGTCGTCGACGTGCAGCTCGGTGCGCAGCCCTGCCTCCTTCTGGGTGCGCTCCAGCATCCGCTCCAGCGCGTCGGCGAGCCCGCTCTGGTCGAGCTCGGCCGGAGCGAGGGCGGCGACGATGCGCCGCACGTCGGCCAGGCTGTCACCCGCGAGGCCCTCCAGCTGGGTGAGCGTGCGCGCGGCCTCTGCGTCGGTGCTGCGCGCTGCGCCGGCGTGCGCGAGCAGCCGGATCGATGAGAGCCCCTGCGCGACGGTGTCGTGGATGTCGCGCGAGATGCGGGTGCGCTCGGCGACCGCGCCGGCCTCGCGCTGGGCGAGGGCGAGCTCGTCCTGCAGGCCGGCCATCTCGTGCTGCGCGCGGGTCAGCGAGTCGAGCAGTCGCTCTCGCTCGGCGGCATCGCGCAGCAGCTGCACGTATCCCCGCGAGATGCCGAAGGCGAAGATCCCGCCGATGAGCGGCCCGAAGATGTTGGCGTAGGTGGTGACCCCGTGGTGCACGATCGGCCCGACGACGACGACGGCGAACACCACACCCGAGAAGACGAGGCCCCACCGCAGCGGCAGCAGGTGGCCGGCGAGCAGCCACAGCAGGAAGGCCACCCAGACGAACTCGGGCGACACGGCGACCGCGGCGATCCACACCCCGGCGAAGCCCACGAGCCACCAGGCCGCGGCGCTGAGCGCCCGTGACCGCAGCGGCAGCAGCGCTCCGGCCGTGTGCCAGGCGACGATCGCCACGCCGGCGATGATCGCCGCAGCGATCGGCGTGCCCGCGGTGACGGCGCGGATCACGCCGATCGCGGCGAGCCCGGTGGCGATGACGTGCTGGCCGATCTCCATCGTCCGCACCGTCGGGGCGGCGGATTCCGGACCCCTCCGGTCGTGCCGGCCGTCACGGTGGGCACGACCGGTCATCCTGGGCTCGTCACCGGGTGACAGAGGCATGCTCACGAGGCTCATGGCTTGATTCTTCCTCCGAACCTCTCGCGGGCGAAGAGCCTGGGCGGCTCGGCCACCAGATCCGGTCGCCGGCGAGGGCGAAGATCGCGGGCACGATCACGGTGCGCACGACCAGCGTGTCGACGATCACCCCGACCCCGACGATCAGTCCGAGCTGTCCGAGAGTGACCAGGGGCAGCACACCCAGCGCGGCGAAGACGGCTGCCAGCACGATGCCGGCGCTGGTGATCACGCCACCGGTGTGGGTGACCGCCTCGACGATGCCGCCGCGCGTACCGTGCTTGGCCGCCTCACCGCGGGCGCGGTGCACGAGGAAGATCGTGTAGTCGACGCCCAGGGCGACGAGGAACAGGAACGCGAGCAGCGGCACCTGCAGGTCGAGGGCGTGCTGGCCGAGCAGCACCCGGCTCAGCCAGGCACCCGCACCGATCGCGGCGACCGCGCTGGCGAGGTTCACCAGAAGCAGCAGCACCGGCGCCACGAGCGAGCGCAGCAGCACGAGCAGCACGAGGAAGGTGACGGCGAGCACGAGCGGTGCGATCAGCAGCAGGTCCTGCTGGTTGCCGGTGCGTGCGTCGAAGTCGGTGGCCACCGCGCCGCCCACCAGGGTATCCGCGTCGGGGACGGCGTGCACGGCGTCGCGCAGCTCGGCGATCTGATCGAGGCTCTGGGCCGTGCTGGGGGCGTACTCGCTCGTGACCATCAGCTTGGTCAGCGAGCCGTCGGTGCTCTCGCCGATCGGATGCGCGCGCACCACGCCCTCGACGTCCTCGATCGCGGCGAGCACGTCGTCGGCGTGGTCGCTGTCGGTGACGATGAGGATCGGCTGCGCCTCGCCGGCGGGGAAGTGCTGCGAGAGCACCTCCAGGCCGGTGGCAGACTCGGACTGCACACGGAACTTCTCGATCTGGTCGAGTCCGACCGAGGTGCCCACGAGGCCGGTCGCCATGACGGCCAGCAGCGCCACGCCGCCGATGAGGCTCAGGACGGGTCGGCGCACGACCTTGGTGGCGAGGCCTCGCCAGGCGCGACCCGGGGCGCGGGTCTGACCGGGGCGCGGTACGAACGGCCAGAAGATGCCACGGCCGCACACCGCCAGCAGCGGCGGCAGCAGGAACAGCACGGCGGTCAGAGCGATCACCAGGCCGATCGCGCTGGAGACGCCCAGCCCGTGCGTGCCGGGGATGACGGCCAGCACGAGGGTGAGCAGCGCGAGCACGACGGTGACGTTCGACGCGAGGATGGCGGGCGCCGTGCGACGCCAGGCGATGCTCAGCGCGCGACGGTGGTCGTCGGTCTCGAGCAGCTCCTCGCGGTAGCGCGAGATGAGCAGCAGGGCGTAGTTCGTGCCGGCGCCGAACACCAGCACGCTGATGATGCCGGCATCGAACTGCAGGTTCCAGGCGGCACCCGCGGCGGCGGCCATCCGGCCGGCGAGACCGTCGGCGAGGGCGACGACGACCAGCGGGATCAGCCAGAGCACCGGGGAGCGGTAGGTGATGACCAGCAGCACGGCGACGATGAGGATCGTCACGAGCAGCAGGGTGAAGTCCGCGCCCTCGAACGCCGATGCGACGTCGGCGCCGAACGCCGGTCCGCCGGTGACGTGCGAGGTGAGGCCGTTGATCGGGTTGTCGGCCAGATCCGCGCGAATGTCGCCGATCACCTCGGCCGTGGCGGTGTTCGTCTCGCCGATGGTGATCGGGGCGACCAGCAGCGCGGCTTCGCCGTCTTCGCTCACGAGGGGGCCGGTGGCATCGGCATCCGTGTGCTCGTCGAGAACGGGCAGCAGATCCTTCAGACCGGCGAGGTCGGCATCCGTGAGAGCCGCCCCGTCGTCCCGCGTGGTGACGACGAGCACCGACTGGCGGTCCGCGTTCGGGAACTCGTCCAGCAGCGCGCTGGCGCGCCCGGATTCCGAGGTGGGCGGGGCCGCGGTGTTGCCTTCGGGCGCTTTGGCTGAGCCGAACGCGCCGAACAGCATCACCATCACGAGCAGGACGAGACCGAGCGAGACCCACGCGCCTCGGCGCGAGGTCAGCCGGTCGGCGAAGGAGGGGCGAACCGCAGAATCAGGCATGCTTCCACTTCACCAGCGCCGCGCGCGCGGCACATCGCGAGCAAGGGTGAAGTCCGTCTCAGCCGAAAGGATGAGACGCGCCGGCAGAACACACGTCGGCTGGTCCCGAATGGTCGCCTCGCGCGTGGCGAGGCAGCCATTCGGGCCCAGCCGACGGAAAGAAGGCCGGATGCCGGATGCCGCCGGGGTCAGCGCTTCAGGTTGGTGAGCTCCTGCAGCACCTCGTCGCTCGTGGTGATGATGCGGGCGTTCGCCTGGAATCCGCGCTGGGCCACGATGAGGTTCGTGAACTCCTGCGACAGGTCGACGTTCGACATCTCCAGGGCGCCGCTGATGATGCCGCCCATGCCGTCCTGGCCGGCCTGCCCCACGGTCGCCTGGCCGGAGTTCGCGGTGGGGCGGAACTGCGATGACCCGGTCTTCTCCAGGCCGCCGGGGTTGGTGAAGCCGGCGAGGGCGACACGGGCCAGCACCCGCGATTCGCCGTTGCTGAACGTGCCCATCAGGCTGCCGTCCTCGGTGAGCGCGTACGACGAGAGCGTGCCGGCGGGGCGTCCGTTCTGCTCGGTGATGGCGACGGTGCTCACGTTGCTGAAGCCGGTGAGCTTCGTCAGGTCGACGGTGACACCGCCCGAGACGATCTCGTCGGGGCCGGTCAGCTGGCCGTTCGCGAGCGTCAGAGAGACCGTGCTGCCGCCGGACTCGACATCCCAGCCGCCGGCGGTGCGGGTGAACGTCAGCCGCAGCGTCGTGGCGTTGCCGCCCGTGTCGTAGACCTGGACGTCGCGCACGAGCTGCTCGTTCGTCGCGGTCTCGGCGGGCAGGTTGCCGGTCACCCCGGCGCGGGTCGTGCCGACGGCGGGCACGACCGCGCCGACCGGCAGGGTGATGCTGCCCAGCGCCTGGCCGCCCGTGATCACGCCGTTCTGCGCGGTCCAGCCCTGCACGAGGGCTCCGTCGGCGCTGGTCAGCCGGCCGGCCGCGTCGAACGAGAAGCCTCCGCTGCGGGTGTAGAGCGTCTCGCCTCCGGAGCGCACCATGAAGAAGCCGTCGCCGGCGATCATCAGGTCGGTCGGAACGCCCGTCGGCTGCGGGGCGCCGGACGAGAAGTTGGTGCGGATGCCGGCGAGCTGCACGCCGAGACCGACCTGGGCGGGGTTCGAGCCGCCGGCGTCGGCCCGCGGGCCCATCGAGTTCTGCACGAGCTGCGAGAGCGAGTCCTGGAATTGCACGGCGGACGACTTGAACCCGACCGTGTTGACGTTGGCGATGTTGTTGCCCGTGACGTCGAGCATGGTCTGGTGGGTGCGCAGGCCGGAGATCCCGGAGAAGAGCGAGCGGAGCATGATGAGCCTTTCAGGAGGAGGTGAGAGTCAGGCCGGAGAGGGCGTCGAGCGGGACGTTCTTGTCGCCGATCGTGACGGAGGGGACGGAGCCGGCGAACGACACCGAGGTGACGACGCCGGTGTGCGAGACACCGTCGGCGTCGACGTACTGCGCCTCGCGGCCGATGAGCGCGGCTGCTGTGTGGCGCATGCTCAGCGCGAAGCTCTCGGACGTCATCGACGTGAGCTGCGTGAGCTGCTCCATCGAGGCGAGCTGCGTGGTCTGCGCGATCATCTCGTTGGTGTTCATCGGCGAACTCGGGTCCTGGTTCGACAGCTGGGTGACCAACAGCTTCAGGAACACCTCGGAGTCGAGAGTCTTCTTCTGGGTGACCGGGGGCGTCGTGCTGCCGGTGTGCACGCCGGCAGTGGCCGTGAGGGGTTCGACGGAGGTCATCGTGCTCCTTGTCTGTCAGGCGTACACGTCGATGCGCGAATGCGACGACGAGGGGTCCGTGGGGCCGGTCGGCTGCGTCTGGCCGCCGGATGCCGGACGCGGGCCGTGTCGCGGCTCGGCGGCGCCGGTGTGCGCACGCTGCTGGTCGCCGCGCGCTTGCGCGTCTGCGCGCGCCTGCGCCTCGGCGCGTCCCGTATCCGGACGCGCCTGCGGGTCGGGTGACGACCCGGAGTCGCGCGTCGACACGTCGACGGAGGCCCCTGGTGCGGCGACCGACAGGTCGCGGCGCAGATCGGCGAGGATCACGCGCAGAGCGTCGCGGCCGGCATCCGAGGGGGAATGCAGTTCGAGACGGATGCTGCTGCCGACGATGTGCGCGCGGACGGTGACCGGTCCGAGGTTCTCGGGCGAGACGGTCAGGGTGATGCTGTGCTGCCCCTGCGGCGACCGCGCCAGAGCGATCACCGGCCCGCTGAGCTGCGGCAGCAGGGCGGGGCGCGCTGAGCCCGAGGCCGGGGTCGCCTCTGCGGCCGTCGGGGCGGGGACAGGAGTGGATGGCGCGGTCGCCGCTGACGGGGCCGCGGCGCTCTCGGCGACAGTCGGGGCGCCGGTCGCGGCGTGGACTGCGCCGCTGCCCTGCCGGGTGAGCGCTGCGCCATGAGGTGCCGAGAGTGCAGCAGTCGATGGGTCGTGCACGTCGGATGACGAGGCGCCGACGGTGGTCGCGGCGAGTTGGGCGCCCTGAGCGCGCGGCGTCGCGATCCCGGTGATCGCGTCGGTGCCCCCACCGTGATCCGTCTCGCCCTGACCCGCCTCGCTCTGACCCGCCTGCTGTGGCATCGTGCCACCGTCGGCTGCGGAGGATCCTCGAATGGGCATGCGGCCCGCCCCGAGGGCCGCCGCCGTGCCGGCGCTCGCCTCGCCGTCTGCGGCGACGGCGCTCTGAACCGCGTCGCCGGGCGCCTGGCTAAGCGCGGCCACGGCGATCGCCGCGTCTGCGCGGCCGTGCTGCGCACTGCTCGAGGCCGAGGCCGCAGCATTGGGCGCCGCCTGAGCGGATGCCGGCACGCTCAGCACGCCGTCCTCGACGGCGGGTGTCTCCTGAGCCGCCGTGTCGCCGACGCCGAGCGGGTAATCGGCCGGCGCGTCCGCGGGCGCGATGCCGATCGGCACGCGCGCCGCGCTGACGTCGGACGAACCGAGCAGAGCGCCGATCGCGATACGGTCCGCGGCCTGGCCGTCTTCTCGGTCGACCTGCGTGTCACTCTGCTGCGAGTTCGACGGCTGCGCGCGCTCGGCACCCGGTGCCTCCGCCTCTCGGACGGCTGCGGCGAAGTCCTCCGCCGACCCGCCGGTCGGGCGAGGCCCGGGGGCGGCGCTGCGGGCGGGGGAGGGGGCGGCCGCGATCGGCAGGCTCATGAGGTCCCCTCGGCTCCGCGACGCAGAGCGATCTCGTCGAGGTCGTGCTGCTCGGCGCGCAGTGCGTCGGCCCGCATCCGCGCCACGTGGGCGGAGGCGAGCCGATCGAGCCCGCGCACCTCGCGGCGCACTTCGCTGTGGGTCGACTGGGCAAGCTCGACGGCCTGCTGCTGCACGTGCGCCAGCGACTCGAGGTCGGCGAGCATGCTGCGACCGGCGACGCGTGCCGCGGCCATCGCGGCCAGAGAGCGCACGTCGACGGCATCCGAGTCGGTCGCGGCCAGCGCGGCGCGCAGGTGACGCTCGCGCGTGCGGGTCTGGTTCTCTTCGATGACGGCGCGAGACAGCTCCTGCGCGGCCGCGCGCTCCTGGATCGACCGCACGCGCAGCAGCCCGGCGAGGGAGAACGAGCGGGCCATCACGCACCTCCGAGATCTGCGACGAGTCGCTCGAGCCGCTGCCATGCCTCGGCCGACGTGGTGATCTCATCGAGCGGCTGGGTCAGGAAAGCCGCGATCTCGCGCTCGTGGGCAATCGCCGCATCGACCTTCGAGTTGGCCCCTGCCTGGTAGGCGCCGATGTCGATCAGGTCGTTCGCCGAGCGGCGCGCCGCGAGCACGGCCCGAAGCGTCGTCGTCATGGCGCGGCGATCTGCCGAGGTGATCTTGCCGGCCACGCGCGACACCGACGCCAGCACGTCGATCGCGGGATGGTGCCCCGAGAGCGCGAGGGCACGGTCGAGCACGACGTGCCCGTCGAGGATCGAGCGCACAGCGTCGGCGATCGGCTCGTTGTGGTCGTCGCCGTCGACCAGCACCGTGTAGATGCCGGTGACCGAGCCGCCCCGGTCGGTGCCGGCCCGCTCGAGCAGACCGGCGAGGATCGAGAAGGTCGACGGCGGGTAGCCGCGGGTCGCGGGTGGCTCGCCGGCCGACAGGCCGATCTCGCGCTGCGCCATCGCGACGCGGGTCAGCGAATCCATCATGAGGATCGCGTGGGCGCCCTCGTCGCGGAAGCCCTCGGCGATGCGCGTCGCCGTGTACGCCGCACGGATGCGGGTCATCGCCGGCTGGTCCGAGGTCGACACGACGACGACCGCGCGCGCCAGGCCCTCCGGGCCGAGATCGTCTTCGAGGAACTCGCGCACCTCGCGACCGCGCTCGCCGACCAGGGCGATCACCGTGGCATCCGCCTCGGTGCCGCGGGCGATCATCGACAGCAGCGACGACTTGCCCACGCCAGACCCGGCGAACAGGCCCACGCGCTGGCCGCGGCCGACGGCGATCATGGTGTCGAGCACGCGCACGCCGAGCGGTAGCTGGCTCACGATCCGGTCGCGTCCGAGGATCGACGGCGCCGCGTGATCGAGGTCGACCATGGGCGCGGAGAGCGGTCCCTTGCCGTCGATCGGACGGCCCAGGCCATCGAGCACCCGCCCCAGCAGAGCCGGTCCGATCGGCACGCGCAGGCGGCCGCCGCGGCTGCGCACGGGCATGCCGAGGGTCAGTCCCGATGTCGATGCGAGCGGCATGCAGCTCAGGCCGTCGGGTCCGCTGGCGACGACCTCGGCGTCGACGCCGTCTCCGAGATCGACCAGATCGCCCACCGCGCCGTGGATGCCGCGCACCTCCACCCCGAGGCCGCGCACGCGTGTCACCGTGCCGACCCGCTCCGGGCGGGCGGCGTCGAGCACGCCTGCCCAGCCGCTCACGACGACACCTCGTCGAGGGCGCGCCGCGCGCGCTGCAGCGCCGCGCCGATCCGGGCGTCGACCATGCCGTCGTCGAGCATGACCACCGCGTCACCGGCGGTGAGCGTGTCGTCGACGGCGAGGGGGAGGCCGGGTGGCACGGCGGCGTGCTCGCGGAGCAGCCGCTCGTCGGCGGCGCTGAGCCGAACCTCGACCGGCCGATCACCGTCGGAGGCCGACAGCGACCTGCGCAGAGCGCTCAGCGCGGCGAACTCTCGGTCGGCGAGCGCTTCACCCACGATCGTCTCGGCGAGCTCCACCGCGAGTGCCGACATCCTGCGCTCGTCCGTGTGGGCGAGGGCGTCGGCGCGGGCTGACAGCGCGTCGGCCGCGGCTTCGAGAGCGGCGAGGGCGGATGCCAGGGCGCGGGCGGCCTCGGCATCCGCCTGCTCGCGCTCGGCTCGCGCGGCCGCTGCGGCGGAGGCGGCAGCGGCAGAGGCCACCCGGAAGCCCTCGGCGTGCCCGTCGGCGTAGCCGCGCTGCCGGGCCCGGCGGCGCTCGGCGTCGGCGTCGGCGTCACGCAGGCGCGGGAACACCGCCGGGGCGAAGGCGTCAGTAGACATACTCGTCCTCGTCGGTGCGCTGCACCGAGATCTCGCCGGCGGCCTCCATGCCGCGCAGCATGTGCACGATCTCGGCGCGTGCCTCTTCGATCTGCGAGATGCGCACCGGTCCGAGGCTGCGGCTCTCGAAGTCGAGGTTCTCGCGGTTGCGCTCCGACACGTTGCGGCGGATCACCTCGGCGATGCCCTCGTTGGCGCCCTTCAGCGCCAGTGCCAGCGTGCGGATGTCGACTCCGCGCAGCACGCGCTGGGCATCGCGGTCGTCGAGGCGCACGATGTCGGCGAAGGTGAACATGCGCGAGCGGATGTCGTCGGCGAGTGAGCGGTCGCGGTTCTCGATGCTCTCGAGCAGCGCCTTCTCGATCGCCGCATCCGAGCGGTTGATGATCTCGACCAGCGGCTCGACACCGCCGAGCCGCTCGGGGGCGTCGCGGGTCGCGAGCAGACCCGTGCGCGCCTTCAGCGATTCGGCGACGATCGCGATGGCGTCCTGCGTGGCGGTGCCCATCGTCGCGATCGCGTGCGCGACGTCGGTGCGGGCGGCTTCGGGCAGGGCGGCGAGCACCGCGGCCGCGCTGTCGGTGGGCAGGTGGGCGAGCACCAGGGCGACCGTCTGCGCGAGCTCTCCGTCGAGCAGGCCGGCGACCTGTGCGGGGTCGGCCGCAGCGAGGAAGTCGAACGCCGAGTTCGTCGAGCCGACGCGGCCCAGCAGCGCGGCCGCGCGCTCGGAGCCGAACGACGCCTCGAGCAGGCTCGCCGCGATGTCGCGTCCGCCGCGTCCGGGCGGCAGGTGCCCGGCCGCGATCCGCTGGAAGTCGCCGAGCGCCTGGGCGGTGGTCGTCGCGTCGAGGGTCTGCAGGCCGATGATCTCGGCCGTGATCGCCTCGGCCTCGGCCTCGGAGAGATGCTTCATCACCTCGATCGCCGCGGCGCGGTCGATGTTCATCAGCACGACGGCGGCCTTCTGCCGTCCGGTCAGGGTCTTCATACGCCCGCCCGATCCGAGAGCAGCGTGCGCAGCAGCTCGGCGGTGCGCTCGGGGTCGCGCCGGCTGAGCGTCTCGATCTCGCCGCGGCGGCGCTCGAGGCTGACCTGCGCCGGCTCCGCCTCGAACTCGAGCTCGGCCAGCACCTCGGTGGCGGGAAGCGGAGCGGGATCGGGGGCGGCGAGCGGCAGCGGCACGGTCAGCGGCGACTCGAGGGGCGTGGCGCCGGCGTACGCCGCCACAGACGGAGCGCGCTCTCCGAACATCGCGTCGAACTCGTCGGGCTCGCGTGCCTTGCGGCGGGCGCGCACGATCAGGAAGATGACCACGGCCAGCAGCGGTGCCGCGATGGCGACGACTGTCAGCGCCGTGCCGAGCAGGGCCATGCGCTGCTCGTCTTCGGCCGCCTTCTTCGATGCGTCGAGGGCCGCCTGAGCGGCCTTCGCATCCTGCTGGCTGAACGGCACCATCTCGACGGTCAGCTGGTCGCCGCGCGTGCGATCGATGCCGGCCGCGGCCGCGACCAGGTCGCTGAGCTGGCCCGATCCGATCTCGTCGCCCACCCCGGCGTCGACGGCGACCGACACCGACTGGCGGGTGATGGAACCCGCCGGGGTGCTGGTGGTCTGGGTGGCCTTGTTGATGAGGTTGTTGCGGGTCTCCTCGGTCACCTCGTACGTTCCCGAGCCGTTCGACGGCACGGCGATGTTGTCGGGCCCGAGCACGCCGGCGCCACCCTGTCCGCCGCTGCCGGTCTCGGTGCGCGTGTGCTCCGACGACGAGGCGCCGCCCTCGATGGGGGTGTAGGTCTCTTCGAGTCGCTCGTTGACCGACCTGTCGACCTCGGCGACCACGGTGACGGTGGCGTTTCCGGGGCCGACCACCTTGTCGAGCAGCTCCTGCACGCTCTTGGCGACGCGGGTCTCGTAGTCGCCGGCCTGACGATCGACTCCGCCGGTGGCGCCCATGCCCACCGACGACAGGGTGCGTCCGTTCTGGTCGACGACCGCGACGTTCTCGGGCTTCAGGCCGCTCACGGCCGCCGAGGTGAGATGCACGATCGCCTCGATCTGGGTCGCGTTCAGCGCCGAGCGACCGGTCTCGATGAACACCGACGCGGTCGGGTCGACGGTCTGCGAGACGAACACGCTCTCCTCGGGGATGGCGAGGCGCACCGACGCGGCCGAGACGCCCTTGAGCGACGAGATGGTCGCGGCGAGCTCGCCTTCGATGGCGCGCTTGTAGGCCACCGACTGCTGGAACTCGGAGGTGGTCACACCGAGGTCGTCGAGTAGCGAGTAGCCCTCCGAGCTGTCGCTCGGCAATCCGGCCGCCGCGGCGGCCAGTCGCTGGTCGTACACGTCGGCGTCGGGCACGAGCACCGTCGCGCCGCCGTCGGTCAGCTGGTACGAGACGGATGCCGATCGCAGCTGCTCGACGACCGCGTTCGCGTCCGAGGCGCTCAGTCCCGTGAACAGCGGCGACATGGTCGGGCGCGAGGCCCAGCTCAGCAGCGCCGCGATGCCGAGCGCGAGCACCGCGAGGCCGATGATCGCGATGGTGCGCTGCGCCATCGTGAAGCCGGCGATCGCCTGCCGGGCGCGCTGGAAGATGTTCGTGACCGCAGTGGGCATCAGGCCTGCATCCGCATGATCTCGTTGAACGCGTCGACGCCCTTGTTGCGCACGGCGGCGACGAGCTCGAGCGTCACGGCGGCGCGGGTCGACGCGATCATCGCCGAGTGGATGTCGTCGAGGTCACCCGTGACGGCGGCGACCTTCAGAGCGTCGGACTGCGACTGCAGGCCGCGCAGCTCGTCGATGGCGCCGGTGATGCTCGTGGCGAACGATGCGTCGCCCGTGCTGCGGGTCGGCGCGGAGGTCAGTGAGGTGGGCAGCGCGGACGAGAGGGCGTCGATGCTCGAGATGGCGTCCATCAGCTGCGTCCGATCTGCAGTGCTGCCTCATATGCGTTGCGCACGCGGTCGACGGTGCCCGCGCTGGCCTGGTAGCCGCGCTGCGCCATGATCAGCTGGCTCATCTGGTCGCCGAGGTCGATGTCGGGGTAGCGCACGTACCCGTCGGCATCGGCGAGCGGGTGGTCGGGCTGGTGCACGAGTCGCCCTTCGGCGCTGCCGAGCTCGGTTCCCGCCACGTACACACCGGGGGAGTCGGCGCTGTTCTCGACGGCGATGTACCGCTCCTGGAACGCCGGGGCGGCCGGGGTGACGGCGGTGTTGATGTTGGCGATGTTGTCGCTGAGCGCATCGAGCCACTTGCGGTGCGCGGTCAGTCCGGTGCCGGCGATGCCGATCGCGTCGAAGGTCATGACGTCCTCATCGCTGCGCGCACCGACGAGAACGAGCCGTCGATCGCCTGCGTGGCGAACTGGTACCGCAGCATCGTGTCGATGCTCGAGAGCGTCTCGGTGTCGAGGTTGACGTTGTTGCCGTTCAGGCGGGTCGGCTCGAGCGACTCGCCGACGGTGGCGGATGCCCGGCCGTGGCCGGCTCTGACGGCATCGGACAGGGCGTCCTCGAACTGCACGCGCTTGGCGTGGTAGTCGGGCGTGTTGATGTTGGCGATGTTGTCGGCGATCGCGCGCTGGCGCAGCGACAGGCCGTCGAGCGCGCTCGAGAGCGCGGACATGGTCACAGAATCGAACACGAACCGGCTTCCATCCGTCAGTGGGTGAGGCCTATCCGTGGCCGATTCCAGCGAGCGATCCCTGCTCGTCAGGCTCTATCGACCGATCGCGCGGATGCGTTAGGCGACTCAGCCGACGACGTCGAGATATGCCGAGGCGTCGGCCGCGGCATCCGGAACCCGACGCAGCGTCACGAGCTGGTCGGCGATCGCGTCCTGATGCCGGCGGATCTCGGCGATCCGCTCCTGCTGATGCAGCAGCAGCGCGCAGGCGCGATCGGCGAACTCAGCCGGCATCGGCGTCGTGGGCGGATGCCACGGTTCTGTCACATGCATGTCGTCGTCGAGCTCGCGTTCGAGACGGTCGAGCTCATCGGCCCATTCCGCGACGCTCATGCTCGGGCGGCGGCCGTCTGCTCGGCCGGCGTCATCGACTCGGCGGCGCTGTGCCAAGCGTCGCGCAGGGGGGCGACCAGCTCGGCGCAGGTGCGGGTGCGTTCGGGGTCGCGCCCGATGTTCGCGCCGATCAGGGTCTGCGTGAGGAAGGTGTACACCCCGCGCAGTCCGGCGCTGCCGTCCCACGTGTCGGTGAGCGAGGAGGTCAGCTCGGCGACGATCGACTGCGCGTGCTGCAGCTGGGCGTTCGCCTCGGCCCAGTCGCCCGCCCGCTGCGCGGCTTCGCCGCGCTCGATGTCGAGCAGCAGGCGGTCGTAGAGCATGGTGAGCAGACGCTCGGGGCCGGCCGAGAGGATGGCGAGCTCGCGGTACTGCTGCTGCGCCTTGAGGGCTGCATTCATGTTCACGATCCGTTCTGCTGCGGCGTCAGCGCCGACAGCTGCGAGGTCAGATACGACGACTGTGACTGCATGCGCGCGAGCTGCACCTCGAGTTGCGCGTAGGTGCGCTCGAGTGTGGCCTTGCGCTGCGCGAGACGCACGTCCCAGCGCTCGACCTGCTCGCCGAGCGAGTCGACCTCGTTCTGCTGGCCGGTGATGCGGGCGGTGAGCAGCCCGTCGTACTTGTCGGAGTAGCTCTTCGCGACGTCCTGCACGCGGGTGGCGACGCCCGAGAAGACGGCACTGACCTGCTCGGGGTTCTCGGCGAGAGCCTTCGTGAACCGCTCCTGGTCGAACGACAGCACGCCGTATCGGTCGATCGAGATGCCCATGCTCGAGGGCGAGATGCCGCCGACCGGGTACTGCACGGCATCCGCCAGCCCGCGCCGCAGGGCGCGCACGGTGCTGTCGCCGGTGAAGACGCCGAGGGTCGTCGTCTCACCCGAGCCGGACGGCACCGTCGCGGTCGATCCCTTGTCGATGCCGCTGAGGATCTTCGCGATCTGCGCGATGAACGCCTCGTGAGCCTTCGCCTGTGCGGCGCTGTCGGTCGCGACGGTGATCGTGACCGGTTCGGTCGACGCGGCGGTGACCGTCACGTCGACGCCGGGGAGGAGCCCTGTGAAGGTGCCGTTCGCCGAGGTGACGATCTGCTCGGCTGCGCTGCCGGCCCACAGTCGCACCTGCGCGTCGGCTCCGGTCGAGACCTTCGCGGCGCTCGGGTCGGCCAGGATGTCGGTCGCGGTTCCCGCCTCGACGGAGGCGATGTCGCCGCGCAGCACGGCGAACGATCCCGCCGCTCCCGGATCTGCGGCGTTCAGCTGCAGGCGGTACAGGGGAGTGCCGTCGGCGTTCGATCCGGCGCTCACGGCGGTCGCCTTCACGCCGAAGCCGGCCTGAGTGATCGCCTTCGCGACATCCTGCATCGATGTCGACGCTGCGGTGACCTCGACGCGCTCACCCTTCGAGTTCTGCAGCGTGAGGACGGGCGGCTCATCCGGCCACGCGGCGAGCGGTGCCGACACGATCGAGTGCCGCTGGGCGACGCGGTCGACGACGATGTCGGTGGCGCCGGGGGTGGCGTCGGCACCCGCGGTGACGGTCACGGCGCTCGACGAGGACGTGGCGGTGAAGGCGGTCATGGCGCCGGGAACGCTCGCGCTCTTCGCCTTCGTGGCGAGGTCCTGCAACGAGGCGTTGAGTGACTGCAGGTTCGAGATCACGACGCCCTTGTCTGCGATCTTCGACTTCAGCAGGGTCTTCGGGATGGAGTGCACATCCATCATGGCTTTGATGAGGTCTGTCGTGTTCAGGCCTGAGACCAGACCGTCGAGCGAGAGTGCCATGCCAGCCTTTCAGAGCGGGTGACCCCGGGTGAGCGTTCGGGTCGCTCACCCGGGGACGGTCGATCAGGATCAGCGCAGCAGCTGCAGCACGCCCTGGGTCGACTGGTTGGCCTGAGCCAGCATGGCGGTTCCGGCCTGCGACAGGATGTTCTTCGCCGTGAACTTGACCATCTCCGAAGCCATGTCCGTCTCGCGGATGCGGCTCTGAGCAGCGCCGAGGTTCTCTGCCGAGACCTTGAGGCTGTTGATGGTCGACTCGAAACGGTTCTGCACCGCACCGAGGCCGGCGCGAGCCGTCGAGATGTTGGCGATCTGAGTGTCGATGGCGACGACCGACGCAGCTGCGTTGGTCGCACTGTCAAACGTCAGAGCGCCGACGGCCGTGGCCACAGTGCCCACGTTCGCGCCTGCGAGGCTGACCGCGATCTGATCGTTCGCAGCGACCCCGCCAGCACCGACGTGGAAAGTCAGCGAAGCGTTGGAGCCGTCGAGGAGAGTGATGCCGTTGAAGTTCGTCGACGTCGAGACGCGGGTCAGCTCTGCGGTCAGCTGGTCGACCTCGGTCTTGATCGCCGAACGGGACTGCGCGTTGTTCGAGTCGTTTCCGGCCTGCACCGCGAGGTCGCGCACGCGCTGCAGGATGGAGTGGACCTCGGTCAGGGCGCCTTCCGCGGTCTGGATGACCGAGATGCCGTCCTGGGCGTTGCGGGCCGCGACGTTCATGCCGTTGACCTGTGAGCGCAGGCCCTCGGAGATCGCCAGGCCCGCGGCGTCGTCGGCAGCGCGGTTGATGCGCAGGCCGCTCGAGAGCTTCTCGAGCGACTTCGACAGGTCGTTCTGCGTCGACGACAGGTTGCGGTAGGCGTTGAGCGCCGACACGTTGGTGTTGATCTGCATACCCATGTTGTGTTCCTCCGTGATGGGATCCGTACGGAGCCCGTCCGTGGGCTCCACCCACACCTATCGGCGGATGAACACGAGTCGTTAGCCGTCAGGTCGCGACGGGTTCCGGCGCGGCGAGAGCGCGGGCGATGCGCGCCCCGCCGGTCTCCGCGATCCTGGCGAAGAAGCCCTCGCGCACCGATGCCGAGACGCGCGAGGTCGTCGGCGCCTCCTGCCCGTCGCGGTAGTACCGCTCCAGGGCATCCCGCAGCAGACGGATCGCTTCGGCGCGCTGCTGTGACACGGCGGAGTGCGAGACGCCGAGCTCTTCGGCGATCTCCTTCACGGGACGCTCGTCGATATACACGGCGTGCACGATCATGCGCATCCGCTCGGGCAGCGCCGCGATGGCGTGCTCGAGCACCGCACGGCGCTCCGCGACCACGGCCGACTCCTCGGGCAGGGGGGTGACCGAGGCCAGATCCGATTCGTAGACCTCGTCGAGCGTCGTCACGGTACGCGCGGCGTCGGCGAGGGCGCCGGTCACCTCGTCGTGCGAGACGCCCATGGTGGTCGCGATCTCGGAAACAGACGCCTGACGGCCGAGGGCCGCCGACAGCGTCTCCTGCACCGCGGTGGTCTCTTTGATGCGCCGACGGATGCCGCGGGTCGCCCAGTCCATCGAGCGCATCTCGTCGGCGAAGGCCCCGAGGATGCGCCGGCGGGCGTAGGCTCCGAACGGCACACCCAGCGAAGGGTCGAACGCATCGGCCGCGGTCACCAGCGCGAGGGCGCCGGCCGACGCCAACTCCTCGCGCGGTACGTGCGTCGCACGCGCGTGCGTCTCCGAGGCGAGGTATCCCACCAGTGGCAGGTTCTCTTCGATCAGGCGATTGCGCTCGTCAATCGTCGGCATGGCAAGGTCCTCCGTACGAATACCGGAGCAGGAAGCTGCTCCCGTATGGCCGGGTCCCCCCCCTACCATGAGATGAATGATATCCAGATGGGGAGAAATCCCCATAGTGCGATTGATAACGATCCGAGCAGTGCGGCCGATAGCTAACCACGATCGGTCGTCCGGCCTGTCGTTCACTGGGGAAGAGGGCCAATGGGAGCCAACGAGTTGTCGATGCAGCTGTGGCGCGAGCGCGAACTGCTCGAGCTGCTGCTGTTCAAGCTCGAAGAGCAGGAGCTGCTGCTCGCCGCCGGCCGCTCACGGTGGATGCACCTTGCGACCCGTGAAATCGAGCAGGTACTCGAGGGGCTCCGCTCGGCGAGCATCGCCCGCGTGGTCGAGGCGGAGGCGCTCGCCGCAGAGTGGCACGCGCCGGAAGGCGCCGGCATCCGGCAGCTCATCGACAGTGCGCCGGTGGGGGCCTGGCGCGACGTGCTCACCGAGCACCTGAGCGCGCTGATCAGACTGACCGATGAGATCGGCAGGCTGCGCGACGCGAACTCCGAGCAGCTGCGCGCGGTCATGCGCGCCACGCAGGAGACGATCGCCGGCCTCGGCGACGACACCGGCGAGTACACCACCCACGGTGAGCGCGCGCGAGAGAACTCGGCGCGCATCATCGACACGGAGATGTGAGGAACATGTCGACTTTCAGTGGGCTGGGCACCGCAGCCAGCGCTCTCGCCGCCGCCCGCCGCGGGATGGACGTGGTCGGGCAGAACATCGCCAACCAGGCGACCGACGGCTACACCCGCCAGCGGGTCAGCGCGTCGGCGATCGCGGCAGTGGCGCAGTCGGGCAGATTCAGCATGGGCGCCCTTCCCGGCCATGGCGTCTCCGTCGACGGGATCGCGCGCCTCGGCGATGCGCTTCTCGACGCCCGCGTCCGCGACACGGCATCCGCGGCAGGATTCTGGTCGGCCCGCGCGCTCGCCGCGACCACCGCCGAGACCGCACTCGCCGAGCCGAGCGCGCACGGTCTCTCCGCGCGCCTGACCCAGTTCTGGAACTCATGGCAGGATCTCGGCAACACCCCCGATCAGGGTGCGGCCGCGGCGACCGTGCTGCAGTCGGCGGCTGAGCTGACGACTCAGATCGCCGGAGGGTACCGCGCGGTGGCGACCCAGTGGAGCGATGGCCGTCAGGCCGCCGAGCGCTCGGTGGCGCAGATCAACACCGCTGCCTCGCAGATCGCCCAGCTGAACACCGCGATCCGCGACGCGCTGAGCGCCGGCCGCTCGGCGAACGAGCTCATCGACCAGCGGGATGCCCTCGTGCAGACCACGGCTCGGCTGACCGGCGCCAGGGGCACGCTCGAAGCCGACGGCACGATGACCGTGCGCATCGACGGCAACGCCCTCGTCTCGGGAGGGGATGCCCGGTCGCTGAGGCTCACCGGCGCCACCGCCATCGACCAGCCCGGGGCGCTGTCGGTGTCGTGGAGCGGTGCCGACGGCTTCGCCGTGTCGATCGAGGGCGGTGAGCTGGGCGGGCTGCTGAGTGTGCTCGCACCCGCGAAGGACGGAGGCACCCTCGCCGGCCTCGCGGAGTCGTACAACCGGTTGGCCACCGCCCTGGCCACGGGCGTCAACGATCAGCACCGGCTCGGCGTGACCGCCGGCGGACAGAACGGCGGTGACTTCTTCGCCCTGTCGGCGACGGAACCTGCCGCGCTCGGGCTCACCGTGGCGGTGCAGCAGGCATCCGACCTCGCCGTCGCGAAGCCGGGCGGCGGTCCGCTCGACGCAGGCAACGCCGACGCGATCTCCCAGCTCGGCCGCAAACCCGGCGCGCCCGACTCGATCTGGGGCGATGTCGTGGCCGGCTTCGCGGTGGCCACGGCGGGCGACATCCAGCGGGCGAAGCTCTCGGACGTCGCATCGGTCACAGCGATCGGAGCCCAGCGGTCGGTGGCAGGCGTCGACGGCGACGAGGAGACCATCAGCCTGCTGACCTACCAGACGGCCTATCAGGCTGCGGCGCGGGTGCTCACCGCGGTCGACGAATCGCTCGACGTGCTCATCAACCGCACCGGCCTCGTGGGCCGCTAGGAGGACGACCATGATCTCTCGCGTGACCGCGTCATCCATGACGCAGACGGCCATGCGCCAGCTGCAGGCGAACCTGTCGGAGCTCTCGCGTCTGCAGGAGCAGGCGAACTCGCAGAAGGCCTTCCTCGCGCCCTCCGACGATCCGAACGCGGCGGCCACCACGCTGCGCCTGCATGCCGAGCAGAGTCGCACCGAACAGCACGCCCGCAACATCGACGACGGGATCTCCTGGCTCGCCACCGCCGACTCGGCGATCAGCGCCAGCACCGCGCTGCTCGCCCGCGCCCGCAACCTCACCGTGCAGGGCGCGAACGACGGGGCGCTGGACGCGACGGCGAAGGAGGCCATTGCGGTCGAGCTCGAGGGCATCCGCGATGAGCTGCTCGCGCGGGCGAACACCACGGTGCTGGGGCGGTCGGTCTTCGCCGGCACCTCCGACACCGCCGCCTTCGACCCGAACGGCGTGTTCAGCGGACTGCCCGGCGCGGAGGTGGTCCGGCGGGTGTCCGACGAGGCGTCCATCCGCGTAGACAGCGACGGCGCCGCGGTCTACGGCAGCGGAGCGGACTCCGTCTTCGCGCTGATCACGAACATCGTCGCCGATCTGCGTGGCGGACAGAACGTCGGCCCCCGGCTGAACGAGATCGATCAGCGGCGCGATGCGATGCTGAGTGTGCAGGGCTCGGTCGGTGCCCGGCAGTCGCAGATGGAGCGGGCAAAGGAGGCGACAGTGCAGGACTCGGTCTCACTCGAGGCGCGACGAGCGGCGGTCGAAGACGTCGACTCGGTCGAGGTGCTCGTGAAGCTGCAGGCGCAGGAGCTCGTCTACCGTTCGGCGCTCGCCGTCACCGGCCGTGTGCTGCAGCCCTCACTTCTGGAGTTCCTGCGATGACCGCGCTTCTCGATTTCGTCACCCCTCCGCTGGGGCTCGCCCCGCACACCCGCTTCCGACTCGATCCGATCGACGGTGCGGAGGGGCTCTTCTCGCTCGGCGCGATCGACGACGACGCCCTCCGGCTCTACGTGGTCGACCCGCAGACGGTCGTGGCGGACTACGCGCCGATCCTGACGGATGAGCACGTCGACGCCCTCGGCCTGACAGTGCCCGATGACGCGCTGCTGCTCGTCGTCGCGAGCCACACCGCAGACGGCGTGCACGTGAACCTGCTCGCTCCGATCATCGCCAACAAGGCCACCGGCGCGACCGCCCAGGTCATCCTCGAGGGGCAGGACTATCCGCTGCGCGCCCCGCTCAGCTGATCGGCACCGCGCCGACTAATCTGAGAGGGTGATCCTCGCCGTCGACACCTCGCTCGGAACGGCCGTCGCCGTCATCGACGCCGACGGCCGCGTCGTCGCCGAAGCGGGCACCCCCGATCCGCTCGGCCATGCGGAGGTGATCGGCGATCTGCTAGCCCAGGTCGCGCGTCCCGGGATCACGCATGTCGTGGCGGGCATGGGTCCTGGACCGTTCACCGGACTGCGCATCGGGATCGCCGCCGCGCGCGCCTTCGCGCTCGGCCGCGGCATCCCTCTCGTCCCGATCCCCAGCCACTTCGCGATCGCCCTCGACGCGAACGCCGACGGGCCGCTCGAGGTCGTCACCGACGCCCGCCGCCGCGAGATTGCGGTGAGCGTCTTCGACGGGGTGGATGCCGACGGCATCCCGCAGCTCACCCGACCGACCCGCCTCGAGAAGCGCGGCCTCGAGCGCGACGAGCCGGTGCACGAGACGACCGAGCTGTCGGCCGCGGCACTCGCCCGGGTCGGCGCCAGGGCGATCGCCGCGAGCCGTGTTCTAACCGACGCCGAGCCGCTCTACCTCCGCTCGCCCGACGTGGTGCAGCCGGGCGCCCCGAAGCGGGTGAGCTCATGACCCTGCGCGTCGCGACTCTCGACGACCTCGCCGCCATCATGGATCTCGAGCGGCGCGGCTTCCCCACCGACGCGTGGAGCGAGCAGACGATGGGCACCGAGATCTCGAGTCTGCACAACGTCTATCTCGTCGATCTCGAGGACGACCGTGTCGTCGGCTACGGCGGGGTGCGCGCTCTGCAGGGGGCGGCCGACTCCGACATCCAGACCATCGCGCTCGATCCGGCGGTTCGCGGCCGGGGAAGAGGGCGTGCGCTGCTGCGGGCGCTGATCGCGACCGCCGTCGAGCGCGGGGCGCGGGAGCTGTTCCTCGACGTGCGCGACGACAACGACGTCGCGCGAGCGCTGTACTCCTCGGAGGGCTTCGTCGAACTGGGCCGGCGGCCCGGGTACTACCAGCCCGGCGATGTGGATGCGGTGGTGATGCGCCTCGACCTGCGGTCGTGGGCGGAGGCCGCTGCGCGCGAAACGCAGGAGAGGGCCCGAAACGCAGGAGCGGAAGCGGGAGCGGGTCCTGCGATTCGGGCGAAGTCCGGCATTCCGGATGCTGCGAATCCGGATGCTGCGAATCCGGATGCTGCAGAGGAGACCAGCGCATGACCGGCCCCCTGGTGCTCGGGATCGAGACGAGCTGCGACGAGACGGGCATCGGCATCGTGCGCGGCCGGCAGCTGCTGTCGAACACGATCGCCTCGAGCATGGACGAGCACGCCCGCTACGGCGGCGTCGTGCCCGAGGTCGCCGCCCGCGCGCACCTCGAGGCGCTGCAGCCGTCGATCGAGCGCGCGCTGGCCGAGGCCCGGGTGACGCTCGACGAGCTCGACGCGATCGCCGTGACCAGCGGCCCCGGCCTCGCCGGAGCGCTCATGGTCGGCGTCGGCGCGGCGAAGGGCCTCGCCGTCTCGCTGGGCAAGCCGCTGTATGCGGTCAACCACCTCGTGGGGCACATCGCGGCCGACATCCTCACCTCCGACGACCGCGCGACCGCGCCGCTGGAGTATCCGACCATCGCCCTGCTCGTCTCGGGCGGGCACACCTCGCTGCTGCACGTGCGTGATCTGACGACCGACGTCGAACTGCTCGGCGAGACGGTCGACGACGCCGCCGGCGAGGCCTTCGACAAGGTCGCTCGGCTGCTCGGCCTGCCGTATCCGGGCGGGCCGCAGATCGATCGGGCGGCCGCCGACGGCGACCCGATGGCGATCCGCTTCCCGAGGGGGCTGTCGAAGGCATCCGACATGGCGAAGCACCGCTACGACTTCTCGTTCTCGGGTCTGAAGACAGCGGTCGCGCGCTGGGTCGAGCGGGCCGAGGCGGCGGGCGACGAGGTGCCGGTCGCGGACGTCGCCGCGAGTTTCCGCGAGGCGGTCGTCGACGTGCTCGTCACCAAGGCACTCGCCGCCTGCGCAGATCGCGGCGCGCCCCGACTGCTGCTGGGCGGAGGCGTGATCGCCAACCAGCGGCTGCGCGAGGTCGCCCTCGAGCGGGCCGCCGCGGCCGGTGTCGCCGTGCGCATCCCGCCGCTGTCGCTGTGCACCGACAACGGAGCCATGATCGCGGGCCTCGCAGCAGAGCTCATCGCGAACGGCCGCGGGCCGTCGACGCTCGGCTTCGGCGCCGACTCCACGCTGCCGGTGACCGAGATCCAGGTGAGCCCGGCATGAGCGATCCGCGCATCGAGCAGCCCACCCCCGAGGTCGAGAGGCCCGACGCCGGTGCCGCGGTGCCCGGTGCGGCGAACGGGTACGGCACGTTGCCGACCGCGCCGGTGCCCGTCGAGCGCACCGCGGCCGCGCATCCGGATGCCGACGAGCCGCAGACCACCGAGTGGGAGCCGTCGACCGGGGCCACACCCGTCGACGATGCGCGTCTCGCACCCTGGGCGCTGGTGGCGGCGATCGTCGCCCTCGCGACGTCGATGTTCGTGGGCTGGGGCATTCCCGTCGCGATCATCGCGGTGATCGCCGCGATCATGTCGCTGCGTCGTCCGGTCGAGAACCGGTCGCAGGCGATCTGGGCGCTGGTGCTCGGCCTGTGTGCCACGCTCTTCAGTGCGGGGTGGCTGCTGTGGGCGGCGACGCAGCTCGAGAATCTGGGGTGAGGGATGCTGAACCAGGCGGAGAGCTCACGACGACGTGAGTTGCAGCGCCGGGCGTTCGCCGTGGGCGGCGGCGCGAACGACGCGGAGCTCGCCGAGCTTCGGGAGCTGGATGCCCGTGCCGCCGCCGATCCGGTGGTCGCGCCGGCTGCGGTTCCCGCGGCTCGTGATTCGGCCTCTTCGCCGCAGCATCCCGATCACGATCAGCACCTGACAGGGCCGCGCCCCGCGGAGCCGCGCGATCACGATCGGCCCCTGAACGAGCACGGCCTGATCGAGCACGGCCCCATCGAGCACGGCCTGATCGAGCACGGGCTGAACGAGCACGGGCTGCTCGCCTCATCGCAGGACGCGGCCGGCGGGCCCGACGAGCACGAGCCGTCCGCGCCCGCAGGCGGTGCCGCACCGAGGCGCCGGCGGCCGAGCATCCCGCTGCTCGTCCTCTCGACGCTGATCGTGCTTCTGCTCGGCTTCGGTGGCGGCTGGATGCTGCTGAACCGCGACAGCACCCCCACCATGTCGGCGGAGCAGGCGAAGGCGATGGCCGAGATCGAGAAGACCGCACGTTTCGACCCCGGCTCGATGACCTACCTCGGTGAGCAGTACGACGCCTCGCTATGGCGTGCGACCTCGAAGAACGGTGAGGAGATCTGCCTGGCCATTCACGTCATCGACCGGAACGGCCACCAGTGTATGTCGCCGGCCGATGAGGACACGCCGTTCGCCCAGCCGGTGGGCGTCTCGCTGAACCGCTCTGACGGCGACGTGCAGTGGTCGTACTGGGCGACCCTGGTGACCGACATCACCGGGCGCGAGGTGCTGGTCGTCCAGCGGTACGACATGGCGGCCGGCTTCGACTGGGAGGCGCAGTACACGGAGGATGAGCGGCGATACATCCGCGTGCTCGAAGCCGACGGGGTCGATCCGAACACGCTGCAGATCATCGGATACGACGACGACGTGCCGATCTTCCTCTCGCAGGACGGGCACACGTGCATCTACGTCGCCGATCCGGAGACCGATGCCCTCGCGAAGACCTGCGATCCATCCGACGGCGTCTACTCCCTGCAGGTCGACGACGTGAGGTACGAGATGCACGAGTCGAACCCCCGAGGTCCGACGCTGACGATCATCCGCAGTGCGGACAGCACGGGCGAGTCGGGCGGCTGATCAGACCCGGTCGGCGAGGATCGCCACCCGGCCGGATGTCGTCCGGGTGAGGATCAGTGTCCCCGCCTTCGAACCCTTCAGTGCCAGCTTCTTCCGGAACGCGGCGGGATCGATGTCCATGCCGCGCTTCTTGATCTCGAGACGCCCGATGTCGTGCGCGCGCAGCGCCTGGTTGATCGTCTTCACATGCGCGGGCATGGTCTCGCGCACGCGGAACGACTGCACGAACGGGGAGGTCAGCGCCGCGTCGCCGGTGAGGTACGCGATCTGCTCGTCGATCATCCCCGCGTCCAGCATCCGCGCCACCTCGCCGATCAGCCGCGCGCGGATCACCGCGCCGTCCGGCTCGTGCAGATAGGCGCCGAGTGCGCGCACCGGCTCGTCGGCGGCATCGGCGGCCGCCGTGATCTCGTGCGTCTCGCCGGCCTGCATCACCAGGGCAGAGCGCCGGATGCCGTCCCGCGCGAGCTCGCCGCTCCACAGCACGAGCTCGACGACGCTTCCGTCGGCGCTGACCCATTGCGCCTCGACGTCGTCGGGGATCAGGTCGCGGTCGAGACCGGGCCCGAGCTTGATGCCGGTGGGATGCCGCCTCGCGACCTCGACGCACCAGTCGAGTGCGGGTGACCAGTCCGCGGCGGAGGTGCGCGTCGTCTCACTGTGCCCGGCCGTCCGCCGAGCGGGATCCAGCCAGACAGCCCCCTGATCAGGAACGTTGTCCTCGGCGACCCCCTGGCGCACGGTCGCATCGGGGAACGGAGCCAGGTTGTACGCGGCGATGGCCGAGGTCACCTGATCGGCATCCACCGCGTCGACGGCCAGCCCGGCACCGGCGAAGGCGAGGCTGTCGCCGCCGATGCCGCAGCCGAGGTCGGCGACGCGCGTGATCCCGGCGCGCCGAAGCCGCACGGCGTGCATGGTGGCGACGCTCAGGCGGGTGGCCTGCTCGAGGCCTGCCCGGGTGAACAGCATCCGGTCGGCGAACTCACCGAACTTCGCCCGCGCCTTCACCCGCAGGTGGGCCTGGCCGACCACCGCCGAGACGAGATCGGGGGAGTGGCCGGCCGCGCGCAGCCGCGACACGGATCGTGCGACGTCGGCCGATGACTCGACGGCTCCGACCTCGTCGAGCAGCGCGAGACCCTCACGCGTGAGCAGCGCGGTCAGTTCGGACATCTCCACCCGCTCAGCCTACGGCTCGAGCATCCGGTGTCGCGTGTCGCCGGCTGCGCCCATATGGCTGCCTCCCCGCGCGGGTTGCGAACATATGGGCCCAGTGCGCAAGAACGACAGCCGCCGCAGGGGCTGGCACTCGCATTGCATGAGTGCCAGACGTCGGCATAGACTGGAGTTAGCACCCTCACCTCGAGAGTGCTAATGATCTTCTGAACACAGTCACGAAAGAAGAGGTACACCGTGTCGGTTTCCATCAAGCCGCTCGAGGACCGCATCGTCATCCAGCAGGTCGAGGCAGAGCAGACCACCGCAAGCGGTCTGGTCATCCCCGACACCGCCAAGGAGAAGCCCCAGGAGGGCCAGGTCGTGGCAGTGGGCCCCGGCCGCATCGACGACAACGGCAACCGCGTTCCGCTCGACGTCGCCGTGGGTGACCGCGTGCTCTACAGCAAGTACGGCGGCACCGAGGTGAAGTTCGGCGCCGATGAGTACCTCGTGCTCTCGGCTCGCGACGTGCTCGCCGTCGTCGTCCGCTGACGCGGTTCGACACCAGCTCCCAGAGGGTCCGGATGCCATGGCATCCGGACCCTCTGTCGTACCCCCGGCGTCTGCCAACCCCTATCGATCCCCGACCCGGCCCCGCGGATGCCCCCGGCCCGCCCCTACAGCCCTCGGGGCGCCCCCCGATGCCGCGGACGGGCCCGAGTCGCACACTCGTAACACGCGCCACCTGGCACATTCACGATGAAGGGGTAATCGATCATGGCTCTCGACGGCAACGCCAACACCTCCGGATCCCAGTGGAACCTGGGTATCGCCAACTCCGGAAACACAGACGACAACAGCGACAACTCGGACAACTCCGACAACTCGGTGATGGACAACTCGGACAGCTCCGACAACTCCGTCACGGACAACTCCGACAACTCGATGACCGACAACTCGGACAACAGCGACAACTCCGACAACAGCGACAACAGCGACAACTCGGACAACTCGGTGACCGACAACTCGGACAACAGCGACAATTCGGACAACAGCGACAATTCGGACAACAGCGACAATTCGGACAACAGCGACAATTCGGACAACAGCGACAACTCCGACAACAGCGACAACTCGGTGACCGACAACTCGGACAACAGCGACAACTCCGACAACTCGACCAACGACTCGTACAACGACAACTCCGACAACTCGGACCACTCGTGGCGCGACAACTCGGACCACTCGGTGACCGACTCGTACAACACGCTGTACGACAACTCCGTCACCACCGGTGTACGGCAGTTCAACACGGGCTTCGGCGACGTCAGCCTCGGCGCCGGCGGCGGTGGCATGGCAGCCATGGCGGGCACCGGGTCGCTCAGCATCGACGGAAGGACCACGCTCAACGACCAGTCGGTCAGCCAGAACATCTCGGCGGGCGGCGACGTCGGCCAGCACTTCGGGCAGAGCAGCAACATCGCATCCGGAGACGGCTCGGCTGCAGCCGGCGGTGACGCGACGGTGACGAACGTCAACACCGACATCAGCGTGGGCGATGTCTGGACGGGCAACACCTGGAACACCGATTCGTTCAACGAGGACTACTCGCAGGACTGGTCGTTCACCGACTCGTTCAACGACAACTCCGACAACAGCGACAACTCGGACAACTCGGACAACTCCGACAACTCCGACAACTCGGTGACGGACAACTCGCAGGACTGGTCGTTCACCGACTCGTTCAACGACGAGTCCATGGTCGACAACTCGCACACCTGGACGGCCGACGACTCTTTCAACGACAACTCGACGTCCACGTCCGACATGGACATGACGATCACCGACGTCAACGTCGACAGCCCCTTCGGGGACGGGTCCGACGTCGCCTTCTGAAAGATCATCCAGCGGGCGCACGACCTGCCTGGCCGTCCCTCTGGTGGGCGGCCAGGCACACCAGTAAGCTCCTGAGCACTCGATGGGAGTGAGAACCATGTCTGACGAACCGGACACCAGCCCATCGGACGACGCGCCCTGGGGAGGAGCGGATCTTCTCGATCCCTTGGGCGCCGACGCCTTCACTCAGGAGATCGCGAACATCTCGGAATCCGATTGGGACCTGGACGCCGACGAGATATGGGGAGATCTCGACGGCGGTCAGGCCGACCCGGGGGATCATCCCGGACTGTTCGCCTGATCCGCATCTGGGCCAAGGGAGGGAGCGCACGTGCCGGGAGAGCATCCAGCTGGGGAGGCGAGGATCGTCGACGTCATCCATGATGTCGGCGATCTCGCCGCGTCTGCGGGCAGGAACGACCTCGCCGCCCGACTCGCGAGCACGCAGCACCGCCTGGAGGACCCGGCCGTGCGCGTGATCGTCGTCGGTGAGTTCAAACAGGGCAAGAGCAAGCTGATCAACGCGCTCGTTAACGCTCCCGCGTGCCCGGTCGACGACGACGTCGCCACGAGCGTTCCCACCACGGTCGGCTACGCCGAGCAGCCCTCGGCGTGGGTGGTCGAGCGGCCCGCCGGCGCGGCGGCCGAGCCGCAGCGCCGCGAGATACCCCTCGAAGACCTCGCCCAGTACGTCTCGGAGCACGGCAACCCCGGCAACGAGCGCGGCATCCTGTCGGCCGAAGTGCTGCTTCCTCGCGAGATCCTGCGCGGCGGGCTCACGCTCGTCGATTCGCCGGGAGTCGGCGGTCTCGAGTCGTCGAACTCGCTGGCCACGCTCGCGGCGCTCTCGTCGGCTCACGCGGTGCTGCTCGTCTCGGACGCCTCGCAGGAGTACACCGAACCCGAGGTGCAGTTCCTCCGGCACGCCATGCGCATCTCGCCGAACGTCGCCGCGGTGCTGGCGAAGACCGACCTGTACCCGGAATGGCGACGCATCGAGGAGATCGACCGTACGCACCTCAGCGGCGGTCAGGACATCCCGATCTTCTCGGTGTCGAGCGATCTGCGACTGCTGGCCGCCGAACTGCAGGATCGCACGCTGAACGACGAATCGGGCTTCCCCGCGCTCGTCGCTCATCTGCGGCGGGACGTGCTCGGCCGGGCCGAGGCCATCCACCAGCGCGGAGCGGTGCACGATCTCATCTCCGTCGTCGAGCAGCTGGAGATGTCGCTGCGCGCTGAGCTGAACGCGCTGCTGAACCCCGAGGACACGCCGCGCATGATCGCCGAGCTCGAGGCAGCCAAGGCGAAGGCGGATGACTTCCGCGGGCGCTCCGCCCGCTGGCAGGTGCTGCTGACCGACGGCATCGCCGACCTCGTCGCCGACATGGAGCACGACGTCCGCGATCGACTGCGCAAGGTGCAGCGCGAAGCGGAGCGCGCGATCGACGAGGGCGACCCCGGTCCGATCTGGGATCAGATCCGCGAGTGGCTGGACCAGCGCGTCACCGCCGCCGTGTCGGAGACCTTCGTGTGGACCGACGAGCGCTCCCGCTGGCTCTCCGAGGAGGTGGCCGAGCTCTTCAGCCAGGATCAGGCCGACATCCCCGTCAGCGACGTCTCCGACATCCGCGGCGTCCTCGACCCGGTCGAGGACATCGCCGGGCTCGAAGCGGGCCAGCTCAGCGCGGGAGAGAAGATCTACATCGGCGTGCGCGGCTCGTACGGAGGCGTGCTGATGGTCGGTCTGGTGACCGGGCTCGTCGGCATGGCCCTGATCAATCCGCTCTCGCTTCTGGCCGGGGTGCTCGTCGGCCGCCGGGCGTACCGCGAAGACATGGGCAACCGGCTGAATCGCCGCCAGCAGGAGGCCAAGATCATCGTCAGGCGCTACATCGACGAGGTCACGTTCCAGGTGGGCAAGCAGCTCAAGGATCGTCTGCGCCTGGTGCAGCGCACCGCCCGCGACCACTTCGGCGCACTCGCCGAAGAGCTGCACAGCTCACTGACCGATGCCCTGCAGCGTGCCCGTCAGGCGGCATCCGGATTCACCTCCACTCGCGACCAGCGCGTTCTGGTGCTGAAGAAGCGTCTCGCCGAACTCGAGCACGTGCGCCGGAGCATCCCCGCTCTTCCGCCGGCGCCCGCAGCGATCGGTCAGCCGCCCCGCGCGGCCGCGCACGCGATGCCGGCGGTGCACCAGCCGATCGCCCGGTTCACCGCGGCCTCCCGGGCCAGCGTCGGCGAGAAGGCGGGGGAGTGATGCGGGCGGGGGTCATCTCCGACACGGAGGAGCTGCTGCAGACCGCGCGATCCGTGTACGTCGGCGATCGCGACGCCCTTGCGCTGGTGGATCAGCTCGAGGCACGGCTGCACGAGCCCCTGCGCCTCGCCATCGCCGGGATGGTGAAAGCGGGCAAGTCCACTCTGCTCAACGCGATGCTGGGCGAGCGGATCGCGGCGACCGACACCGCCGAATGCACTCGCGTCGTCACCTGGTACCGCTACTCGCCCACCCCCCGACTCACCATGCACCTGCGCGACGGCACGACCGCACGCATGCCCGTCCGCCGTGAGGGCGGGCTGCTCGCCTTCGACCTGGGCGGGCGCACCGCGGAGGACATCGAGTGGATCGACGTGGGCTGGCCCCTCGAGGGGCTCGCCTCGCTCATCCTCATCGACACCCCGGGCATCGCGTCGCTCTCGACCGACACGTCCGCCCGCACCGCGCGCTTCCTCACCCCCGAGGATGCGCCGTCGGCAGCGGATGCCGTCGTGTACCTCATGCGTCACCTGCACGGCTCGGACGTGCGATTCCTCGAGGCGTTCCGCGACACCGCGGCCGGCGCAGGCGCGAGCGTGTGCGCACTGGCCGTCCTGTCGCGTTCGGACGAGGTGGGCTCGGGCCGCATCGACTCGCTGCTCTCGGCACGACGGGTCGCGTTGCGCTACGAGCGCGACGGCGACCTCGGCGCGCTCGCGCTCGGAGTCGTGCCCGTCGCCGGACTGCTCGCCGAAGGGGCGCGCACCCTGCGCGAGAGCGAGTTCATCGCGCTGCGCGAGCTCGCCGGCCTCGAGCGGAGAGAGCGGGAGAGCCTGCTCGTCTCGGCCGACAGATTCATCCGCGAGAGCCCGGCCACCGGACTCAGCGTCTCGGTGCGCGAGGGTCTCCTCAGCAGATTCGGCATCTTCGGGGTGCGTCTCGCGACCGCCGTCATCCGGGGCGGCGTGTCCACCTCGTCCGAGCTGTCGGATGCCCTGGTGCAGCAGAGCGGACTCATCGAGCTGCAGGACGCCGTGCAGCGGCACTTCCGCCCCCGCGCGGATGTGCTCAAAGCCCGCAGCGTCGTGCTGCAGCTGCAGGCGCTGGTGCGACGGGCGCCGAAGCCCGGCTGCGAAGAGGTGCTGGCCGGGATCGAGCGCTTCACGGCATCCGCCCACACGCTCCGCGAGCTCGCGCTGCTCGCCGAGGCCAGGGCGCACGGCCTGCCGCTGCCGGCGCCGCAGGCGAAGGAGGCCGAGCTCATCCTGGGCGCCGCCGGTGTCACGGCATCCGCTCGCCTCGGGCTTCCCGACGACGCATCGTCGGAGGAGATCTCGCGTCGCGTGCACGAGCAGATCGATCACTGGCGCCGGCTGAGCGCCGACCCGACCGCGGACCGGGGCGGGCGCGACGTGATCAGTGCGGTGCTGCGCAGCCTCGCCGAGGTGGCCTCACAGTCCGGCGGCGCCCGGACCCTCCGGCCCGCGGCGCACGTCGACCCGTCTCGCCGACCAGGCGATGCCCTTGGGCAGGACGCTGCTGAGCAGGGCGAGGAGCACGAGGGCCGCCTGCGCCGCAAGAAGAGGCTGAAGTGGTTCTCCCTGGGAGCCCAGCGCAACCCACTCGGGTGAGAGCACGACCAGCAGGGCGAGCACGGCGAAGGTGAGCAGCTGCCACCAGCGCACCTGAGGGCGCCGCCCCATGAATGACACCAGCAGAGTGATCTGCAGAAGCAGCACGGCGATCAACGCACCGAACACCACCCAGAACACGATGTCGGCTGCCGTCTCGTACGCCTGCTCGCTGCGGCCGGCTGTGACGGTCTTCGCCGACTCGGTGATCAGCGGCAGCAGATCCTTGCGGATCACGAACAGGTACACCGCCGTGAACCCGCCCAGCGCGAAGCTGACGATCCACAGCAGCTGGCTGACCCGGATGGAGAACGGCGGGGGCACCTTCACCACCACCGGCGCCGCGTTCGGGTTCGCCAGCGGTGGGCGCGCCGGCAGATCTCGCGAGCGGTACGGCGTGAACGCTCCGGCCGCGGCATCCCGTTGCCGGGACAGCGCAGCCGGATCCGAGCGCCGCGCCGCGTCAGTCATCCTCGACCGGGATGTCGACAGGCTGGTCGTTGAGCGCTGCGCTCGCCGCGTCGGAGTCGTACGAATCCGCAGCGCCTCCTGCGGTCATGTCGCTCTCCAGCAGGTCTGCGGGCTCGGGGACGTCGGCCGGAGGAGCAGGCGCGGGCTCCTGCACGACCACGGGGGTCTCGCCTCCCGCCTGCGCGGCGGTGTCGACGGCCGTCCCGACCGCGGCGGTCGCGGCCTCGGGAACGTCGGAGCCGGTGTCTGCCGTGGCGGGGTCCGCGGTGGCCGGATCGGGCAGCGGAGCCTCGTCGGGGGCAACGTCGTCGTCGGGCGTCCCGTCCGTGCCCGTCTGGTTGAAGCTGCCGGTGTTGGTCTCGTTCCCGACCGACACATCGCCTATCGTCACGTCGACATCCGAATCCACGACGGTCGCGTCGCCGCCGGCGGCGACGGCGTTGTCGCCGGAGGCGACCACGGCAGCCTGATCGAACACCTGGGTGACGTCGCCGCCCTCCGTCCAGATGTTCTGATTGACCGACTGGTCGAGAATCGTCGAGCGCGCGTCGATGTTCGTCGTGTACTGCTGGATCATCCGCACGATCTCGCGCACGGCCCCGTCGCCGTGGGTGTCCACCGGCGCCGGCGGGGGTGGCGGGGGAGTCGACTGATTGATGACGTGCGGATGGTCGACGATGACCGGTCTGACCGCTGCGACGTCGGCCATGCACACGTCCTCCAGCCCGTGCCGCGCCAGCGCGGCCTCGGGCGATGCGACGAAGCCATCCGCGGCGTCGGGGTCGCGCAGCAGGCTCAGGATGAACGCGATGAGCGCGTCGGCGATGGTCTCCACTGGCGATGTCATCTGCAGCCCCTTTCGACTTCGGCCGGATCAGCCGTCGCTGCTCCCCAGCAGCCAGGGTCCCGGGCAGCCGGGAACGATCGGTGAATCGCATGCTATGCGGGGCGGAACCCGCGAGGCATCGGGGGTTGGCCCGATACCCGTATAGGGGCTCACGGGGGTTGGGTCGCGCGCCCCGCGCCCGTGTCGTTCTCGCCGAGCAGAAGGCGCAGCCGCGCGAACATCTCCGAGCGCGAGGCCGCGCCGAGACGACGGCGGATGTGCGCGATGTGGTGCTCGGCGGTGCGTGGCGAGATGAAGATCGTCTGGCCGATCTCGGCGTACGTCTTGCCCTGGAGCACGAGCCGCGCGACCTCGATCTCCCGGTCGCTGAGCACCTCTTCGGCCCCGGTGCGATCTGCGGCGTCCGCGTCGCCGCCGGTGGTCGCCTCGGGTCGTCTGGTGCCGTCGGTGGGGTGCATCTCTCGAGCGCATGCCAGCAGCTGGGCCGCGACCCTGCGGTCGGTGGTGCGGGCGGCGCCGTGACCGGCGAGCCGCGCGGCATCCCACATCAGCCCGACCGCGGCCAGCTCCTCAGCCGCGGTCATCACGGCTTCCGCCGCCACCGAACCTGCGAGCACGTCCGTCCAGACGCGCCCCGCTTTGGCCATGCCGGCCGCCACTCGGCTGTGCGGTGCGGCGGCGACGAGCGCCTTCGCATGCGGTGTCAGCCGATCGGGCCGGCTGAGCAGGATGCCCTGCTGGATGACCGCCCAGTGCAGATGCGCCGTCCACAGCGGCGGGCTGCCGAGTCTCTCGACCATCTGCAGCGCTGCCCGCACCTGTGGCTCGACGCGATCCGCGTCGCCGGCTCTGGTGGCCGCGGTGATCAGCTCTGCGATCGGATGCAGGAGATACAGGTCGATGTCGGCGCGAAGCAGCACCGCTCTCGCCCGCTGCCAGGCGGCATCCAGCCCGGACGCGTCCTCGTATCTGCGGGCGAGGGCGACCCGCACCGCCTGAAGCAGGAGAGCATCGCGGGTCGCGAGCCGCGCGACGCCGGTCGCCTCGACGCGCTGAAGCAGCTCCCGCGCCTCGGCCGGATGTGCGCGCTGCACGGACACCCAGGCGCTCCACAGCAGCAGCCGCGTACGCGCCCAGGGGCCTCCGTGGTCACCGTCGATGGCCTCCTCCAAGACGGACTGCGCCGTGACCAGACGGCCGAGGTTCAGCGCGACGACCGCGGCCACCACCGCGGGGAGCTCGCACAGGGCATCGCTGCGCCCGGTTCTCGTATACATCTCGGACGAGCGCACCAGATCCGCCAGCGCCGACTCCGCCGCATCCGGTCCCGTCGTCGCCTGCAGACCGCTGCGCAGCAGCGCGGTCGACACGCCGATCGCGGTGGGCAGCGCGAGCGGCACAGACGGGGCGGGCGGGTTCGCTTCGCCGACGCCGAGGGCGGCGATCGCGGCGTTCGCGAGCGTCACCTCGTCTGCGGGCGGAATCACCTGGTGCACGCGGTGCGCCTCGCGCATCATCGCCCGCGCCGACCAGGTGGCCGCCGCGACCGCACTGACCTCAGTCGGCACGTCGTCCGCGGAGAAAGCGATCGCGTGCTCGACGGCAGCCGACGCCTCGTCGAGGTCGCCGCTCGACCAGGCGGCGCCGGCACGCCGCGCCGCCAGAGGGAGCTCCGGTGCTCCGGAGCGGATCGCTGCGGTGTAGAGCGCGGAGGCCTGTCGAGGATCCTTGCGCAGCATCCGATCCGCGGTCGAGACGAGAGCCTCGGCCACTCGCGAGTCCCGCAGGGCCGGCAGCCCGTCGGGGTCGCGAAGAGACTCGGGGTGGCGGATGCACAGGTCGATGAGCCGCCGCGTCGGCAGCGCCTGACGCACCGCGGTGCGCACGATCGGGGCGGCCTCGCCACTGCGCACCAGCAGTCCATGCGCGTACCCCTGCAGCACCCAGTCGTCGGGCTCGCCGGCGGCGGTGTGGACGGCACCGGGGGCCGCGATGCACACCTCCTCGATCTTCTGACGCAGACCGTCGTCGATCGAGTCGAGACGGTGCATGACCAGTTCTGCGACCGAGCCGTCGAGACCCTCGTGGTCTCGATCGTGTGCGCAGTCCCGGGAGTCGTGGTGCTGCACGGCGGCCGCCGCGAGCCAGGCCACACCGCGGGTGGTGCGCACGATGTGCTCGACGCACCGCTCGGGCAGTCGCTGTCCTCGGGCGTCGAGATGGTCGAGGATGTCGGCTCGGGTGACATGGCCGAGCACGATCGCCGGCGCGTGCTGCTCCAGGCGCGTGGTGATGGCACGCAGGGCCGGCGTGGCGGGCCAGGGGCGGTGCGCGACGATGAGCGCCGCGTCCGGGTCGTCCGCACGTTCGCCCAGATGCCGCAGCTGCGTGTCCGAGAGCAGATGCGCGTCGTCGACGAGCAGGATGTGCTGCGCAGGAACATCGACGACCTCCGGTGGGCTCTCGTGCAGCATCCGCACGTCTCGGGCCTGCCGGGTGAACAGCTCGTACAGCTGCTGCAGACCGCTCGACTTACCCGCGCCTGCCGTTCCGATCAGCGCCGCGCGAGGGGTGCGGCGGCCGAACGCACCGCGGGCCGCGCCCATCTGACGGTCCCAGCTGATCGGCGGGACGACCCGATCCGGGTCGTCGAGTGTGGCAGCGGACGGGGTCATGATCTGGGCACCGGTCTCGGATCAGAGGGCAGCGGTCTCGGCTGACGGGTCGGATGCCGTCTGCGACGACTGCGTCTGCGACTCCGGCGCCGTATCGGCGCTGGTCTCCGGGGCTGCGGTGGAGGCAGGCGTCGCGGCCGGCTCAGGGCCGGGAGCCGGTTCGGGCGTGGGCTCGGATGCCGGTTCCGGCGTGGGCTCGGGCGTCGGCTCCGGCGTCGGTTCCGGCGTGGGCTCGGGCGTGGGTTCGGGTGTCGGCTCGGGTGTCGGCTCCGGGCCCGCCGACGGCGTGGTCGGTGTCTCGGCGGGCGACGTCGACGAGGCCGTTCCTCTGACCGGCGTGGATGGGGCAGTCGACGAGATCGGCCGCGTCGAGCCGTCGCGCGAGTCGGATACCGGCCGATCGACGGCCGGTCCGCTGCGGGGCATGGTCGCCGCAGGCTTGCGGGGGTCGGCATCCGACGATCCGTCCGAGGCGAAGGGGGCGCTCTCCTCCTTCTCGGGGGCGCTCGGCTCGACGGCGGCTTCCGCGGTGTCTGCGACGGAGTATGCGGATGCCGGTCGCAGCACCGAGACCCCTCCGCCACCGGAGGAGTCGTCGGCCGCGGCGCCCTGGGCGCGGTCCCCGCTGCCGAGTGGCGTCGTCGCGGCGAAGACGATGCCGGCGGCGACGATCACCGCCCCTGCGGTCAGGGTGGCCGCCGCACCGTACGGGATGTGCACGCGCAGCGGGCGCGGGCGCACGGCCTGGCGTACGGGGGACGGCTCCGGGGCCTGCGGCACGGCGACCGCACGCTCGGCATGCAGGCTCTCCCACGATCGGCACGCAGCGGCCATCGCCGCGGCGAGCCCCGGGTCGCCGGGAACGATGAGGGGCACATCCAGCCGTGCCGACAGCATCTCGGCGACCAGGGGGACGCGCGAGCAGCCGCCGATCAGGATGACCTCATCGAGGTCGGCGACCGACAGGTGCTCGGCCTCCAGCGCCTGCTCCACCACTTCCACCGTCCGCGCAATGGGTCCGGCCGCCATGCCCTCGAGCTCGGACCGGGTGACGCGCACCGAGGCGCTCTGCCCGCCGAGCGAGACCGGCACCGACACATCGGAGCTGTACGAGAGCCTCTCCTTCGCGTCGATCACCGCCTGACGTGCAGCGAGCAGCTCGGAACGCGTGCCGTCGACTGCGGAGGTCTGCGGGAGCATCCTGAGCACGTGCTGCAGCAGGGCCGAATCGATGTCGACTCCGCCGATGTCGCTCACCTGGGGTGGGCCGAGCACGCGTCCACCACGCAGCAGCGTGGCCTCGAAGGCCGTGCCGCCGAGGTCGTAGACGCAGATCGTGTGCGCACGCGCGTCGGCGCTCGCGTGCCGATGCGCGACCACCGGGGCGGCAGGCACGAGGGTCACGTCCAGATCGAGTTCGCGCAGGCTCGCCTGCACGGCATCCGCTCGATGACCCCACCATGACGTCGGATGCACGAGGGCGATCGCCGCAGCAGACACGCCCCGCTCGGCGGCCACGGCACCGGCGATCCACAGCACCATCCGCGCGAGCAGATCCTCGGCGCCGATGCTGAAGCCGCTCACGACGAGGGGAACCGCATCCCCGATACTGCGCGTGAAGCCCTGCACGACGCGCTCGGGCCGCTCACGTCCGCACTGCGCGGCCTCGGTGCCGAAGATCGCGTCGCCGTCCTCGGTGATGAAGGCGAGCAGCGGAATGTCGGCGCGCTCGCCTCCCACCGCGCGTGGTGCAACCTGCAATTCCTCATGCGCTGCGGCGCTGGCGATGACCGTTCTCACACTGGTCGTGCCTACGTCGAGCGCGAGTACGAACTCGCCCATCAGTACCGCCGATTTTCCCCAGTATCCATCCCTTGGATGCCGCTCACTATAGGCCGATCCTCGACCGAGCGGAAGGGTGATCTACTCGGATGGGCAGGTCACCCTCGCGCCCGCCGGTCGGCCCGCGAATCGCCCCGGCGGCTCCACGCGGAATAAGGTTCTCAGGTGACCTCTGAACCGCCCGCTCGCGCTGCCGGAGTCGCGCACGCGGCACGCGGCGGGATCGCCTACACGATCGGCGCCTATCTGCTCTGGGGCGCGCTGCCGCTGTACTTCCTCGCGCTCGTTCCCACCGGCCCGTGGGAGGTCGTCGCGTGGCGGGTGCTGCTGTCGTTCGTGTTCTGCTGCCTCCTGCTCACGATCATGCGGGGATGGCCGGCCTTCATCGCCATCGTCCGTCAGCCGCGGCTGCTGGGCTGGACGGCCCTGGCCGGAGTGCTGATCTACGTCAACTGGCAGGCGTTCCTCATCGGCACGCTCACCGGGCACGTCATCGAGACCAGCCTCGGCTACTTCATCAACCCGATCTTCACGGTGCTGCTGGGCGTCTTCGTGCTGCGCGAGCGGGTGCGCCGGCTGCAGTGGATCGCGATCGGCGTCGCCGCGCTCGCCGTGGTCGTGATCGTCATCGCCTACCGGGCGTTCCCGTGGATCGCGCTGACCCTCACCGCCTCGTTCGGCATCTACGGGCTCGTGAAGAAGCAGATCGGTGCGGCGGTGGATGCCACGAGCGGGCTCACGCTCGAGTCGTTCTGGCTCATCCCGATCGCGGTCGTCACGCTCATCGTCGTCGGACAGACCGACGGCATCACCTTCGGTCAGGTCTCGCCGCTGCACACGCTGCTCGTCGCGGGCGCCGGCATCGCCACCGCCGTGCCCCTGCTGCTGTTCGCCGCTGGCACCCGGCGGATCGACCTGAGCCTGGTCGGGATGCTGCAGTTCATCACCCCGGTCATGCAGTTCATCGTGGGCTGGGCGCTGCTCGGCGAGCCCATGCCGTTCGAGCGCTGGATCGGCTTCATCATCGTCTGGATCGCGATCGCCGTGTTCGTCGCCGACCTGCTGCTGCACGGCCGCCGCACACGCACGGCCGCACGCGTCGACCTCGTCTGACCAGGGTCGCCCGCGACGTGCCGATCGTTAGGCGACCGAGACAGAACCCGCGCATGCGAACCAATAGGGTGAGATCACCCGAAGTGGAAAACCACGTTCAGTTACGCAAGGGAGCAACATGAACGCAATGAAGGGCTCGCGTTCCGCGAGGATCTTCGCGGCGGCTGCAATGGTCAGCGCCTCCGCACTCATCATCGCGGGCTGCAGCAGCACGCCCACCGACAACGGCGACGGCGACAAGCCGGCAGCCGACCTCACCCTGAAGCTCGGATCCCTGCTGCCGCAGACCGGCTCGCTCGCCTTCCTCGGCCCGCCGATGGAATCCGGCGTCGGCCTGGCGGTCAAGGAGATCAACGAGGCGAACGCCGGCATCAAGGTCGAGCTCACCGCCGAAGACGAGGGTGACACCGACACCAAGGCGTACGAGACCTCGATCACCAAGCTGCAGGGTGCGGGCGTGACCGCGATGATCGGCGCCGCGGCATCCGGTGTCTCGCGATTGATCCTCGACGGCAACGTCAACGCGGGCATCCTGCAGATCTCGGCGTCGAACACCGGCCCCGACTTCACCGACTGGGACGACAAGGGACTCTACTTCCGCACCGCACCCAGCGACCTGCTGCAGGGCGAGGTGCTCGGAAACCTGATCGCCGAGGACAACCGCAAGACGCTCGGCATCATCTACCAGAACGACGCCTACGGCACCGGCCTCGACGCCGCCATCAAGGAGACGTTCGAGAGCGCCGGCGGCGAGGTCGTCGCCGAGGCCTCGTACAACGTCGGCGACGCGCAGTTCGACGCCCAGGTCGAGACCATCAAGGCGCAGAACCCCGACGCCGTGGCGATTGTCTCGTTCGACCAGTTCAAGACGATCGGCCCGCTGCTGGTGAACGCCGGCATCACCGCCGACAAGTTCTACATGGTCGACGGAAACCTGTCGGACTACGGTGACGAGATGCCCGTGTCGCTCGAGGGCGCGCAGGGCACCAAGGCCGGCCCGGTTCTCGAAGACGACTTCGTCGAGCGCCTGCAGGCGTACTGGACCGGCGAGGGCAACCCCGAGGTGAAGGACTTCACCTATGCCGGCGAGGCCTACGACGCGGCCGTCCTCGTGGCACTCGCGTCGCTCGCCGCCGGCTCGACCGAGGGCGCCGACATCGCGGCCAAGATGCAGGAGATCTCGGGCGGCTCGGGCGACGGCAAGAAGTGCACCTCGTTCGCCGAGTGCGCCAAGATCATCAATGACGGAGGCACCGCCGACTACGACGGCTACTCCGGCGAGGTGACCTTCGACGAGGCCGGCGACCCGCAGGGCGCCACCATCGGCATCTACAAGTACAACGCCGACAACACCATCGAGCGCACCAACTGACACCGCTCACAGAGAAGGCCCCGGATGCTCGCATCCGGGGCCTTCTTCACGCCCGAAGCATCGGCTGGGCATGAAGAATGGGGTGGATGCCGGGCATCCACCCCACTTCGGTCGTCTCAGGCGGCGTCCTGACCCAGGGTGCCGAGGTACAGGCCGATCACCTTCGGGTCGTTCAGCAGGTCTCGGCCGGTGCCCTCGTAGGCGTCGCGGCCCTGGTCGAGCACGTAGCCGCGGTCGCAGATCTGCAGGCATCGGCGGGCGTTCTGCTCGACCATGATGGTCGTCACGCCGGCCTTGTTGATGTCCGAGACGCGGATGAACGCGTCGTCCTGCCGCACGGGGGAGAGGCCGGCCGAAGGCTCGTCGAGCAGCAGCACGGAAGGGTCCATCATCAGCGCGCGCGACATCGCCACCATCTGGCGCTCACCACCCGACAGCGAGCCCGCCCGCTGATTCAGGCGTTTGCCCAGCTCGGCGAAGATGCCGCTGACGAACTCGAGACGCTCGGCGTAGATCTTCGGGTTCTGGTACAGGCCCATCTGCAGGTTCTCGGCGATGGTCAGCGAGGGGAAGACGTTGTTCGTCTGCGGCACGAAGGCCACGCCGCGCTTGACGAGCTTGTCGGCCTTGAGGCCGATGATGCTCTCGCCGTTGACCGTGATGTCACCCTTTCGCACGTTCAGCATGCCGAAGATCGACTTGAGCAGCGTCGACTTGCCGGCGCCGTTCGGGCCGATGATGCCGACCAGCTCGCCCTGGCGTGCGACGAGGTTGGCGCCGTTGAGGATGTTCACGCCGGGCAGGTAGCCCGCGTGCACGTCCTTCAGCTCGACGACGACGTCGCCGCTTGCGGCGACGTCCGGGGAGCCGGAGCCGGAGCCGGAGGCGGGGGAGGGGGCGGCTGCAGCATCCATCACTTGTTCTCCTCTTCGGCCGCGGCTTCCAGCTCGGCTTCGGCCTCTGCCTCGATCTTCTCCCGGATGCGCGCGGCGGCGGCATCCGAGACCTCGCCCGGCATCACCGGGATGCGGCCGGTGACCACGCCCAGGTCGACGTCCTGATGCGCGCCGAGGTACGCGTCGACGACGGCGGGGTCGTCCATGACGGCCTCCGGCGGACCCTCGGCGACCACGCGACCCTCGGCCATGACGATGACCCAATCGGCGATGTGGCGCACCATGTGCATGTCGTGCTCGACGAAGAGCACGGTCATGCCCTGCTCCTTCAGATCGAGGATGTGATCCAGCAGCGACTGCGTGAGGGCCGGGTTCACTCCGGCCATCGGCTCGTCGAGCATGACCAGCTGCGGATCGCTCATCAGCGCGCGCGCCATCTCGAGCAGCTTGCGCTGACCGCCCGACAGCGAGGCCGCGAAGTCCTTCTCCTTGGCGTCGAGCTTGAAGCGGCGCAGCAGCTCGCGGGCGCGCTCCTCGATCTCCGCCTCCTGCCGGCGCCAGAGCGCCGGGATCAGGCTCGTCCAGAAGCCCTCGCCGCGCTGCTTCGTGGCGCCGAGCTTCATGTTCTCGAGCACCGTCAGCAGCGACAGCGACTTGGTGAGCTGGAAAGTGCGCACCTGACCCATCCGGGCCACCTTGAAGGAGGGGATGCCCGACAGGTTCTTCCCGTCGAAGCTCCACGTGCCGCTGTTCGGCTTGTCGAAGCCGCAGAGCAGGTTGAACAGGGTCGTCTTGCCTGCACCGTTCGGGCCGATCAGCGCCGTGATGGCGCCCCGGGGCACTTCGACGTGCTCGACATTCACCGCGGTCAGTCCGCCGAAATGCCGCTCCACGGCATCCACGACCAGGATCGGGTCGACCTTCGCCACACCGGGCGCGGCCGGGCCCTTCGCGAGCCCGGTCGTCTTCGGACGCCGGACGCTGCCGGTCACCGGTGCCGCATCGGCACCGGAAACCTGCTCGGGGGTGTTCTCACTTGACAAAGGTCATCTCCCTCTTGTCTCCGAGGATGCCCTGCGGGCGGAAGATCACGAGCAGCATCAGCGCCACGCCCACGAAGATGAACACGAGGGTCGACGCCTGGCTCGACGACATCGGCAGGATGCCGGTGCGGGCCATGCTCGGCAGCACGTTGGCGAGGAACGCGAAGACGACCCAGAACAGGATCGCGCCCAGCGTCGGGCCGAAGACGGTCGCGGCGCCGCCGAGCAGCAGGATCGTCCACAGGAAGAAGGTCAGCGAGGTCGTGTAGCTGCCGGGCACGACGGCCGAGGGGAGCACGAAGACGATGCCGCCCGCGGCGCCGATCACACCGCCGACCACGAGCGCCTGCATCTTGTACGCGAACACGTTCTTGCCGAGCGAGCGCACGGCGTCCTCATCCTCGCGGATGCCCTTGAGCACGCGACCCCACGGGCTGCGCATGAGCGCCCAGACCAGCAGCACGGCGACAGCCAGCAGCACCACGCCGAACACCCGGTTCCACAGGTCGTTCGCCGTGTACGTCCACGGGCCGAAGCCGTAGGTGCCGTCGGGGAACGGGTTGGCGTCGCGGAAACCGCCGTTGTACTGCGCGAGACCGTCGGCCGAGTTCGTCCACTCGTCGAACACCTGCGTGGTGAACAGCAGCCGCACGATCTCGCCCGCCGCGATGGTCGCGATGGCGAGGTAGTCGGCGCGCAGACGCAGGGTCGGGATGCCGAGCAGCACGGCGAACAGGGCGCCGCCGAGCAGGCCGATCAGCATGCCCACCCACCACGGCAGGCCGAAGCTGAGCACCGAGATCGCGTACCCGTAGCCGCCGACCGCCATGAACGCCGCCATGCCGAAGTTCAGCAGGCCGGCGTAGCCGAAGTGCACCGCCAGGCCGGTCGCGGCCAGCGCGTACGCGATGGTGACAGGGCTGAACAGATAGACGGCCGTGTTGGAGAAGATGCTTCCGAAGTCCATGTCAGCCCAGCCTTTCCTTGCGTCCGAGCAGACCCTGCGGCCTGACCAGCAGGATCACGATGAGCACGACGAGAGCGCTCGCGTACTTGAGGTCCGACGGGATCCACAGCGTCGACACCTCGACCGCCATGCCGACGATCAGTGAGCCGACCAGAGCGCCGAACGCGGTGCCGAGACCGCCGAGCGTGATCGCGGCGAAGATGAGCAGCAGCATCTGCATGCCCATGTCCCACTTCACGCCGGGGCGGAAGTACGCCCACAGGATGCCCGAGATGGCCGCCAGCAGACCCGACAGGATCCACACGTAGCGGATCACCCGGTCGACGTCGATGCCCGAGGCCGCCGCGAGCTGCGGGTTGTCGGAGATGGCCCTGGTCGCCTTGCCGATGCGCGTGCGGGTGAGGAACCATGCGACGGCGAGGATGACGACGATGCTCACGCCCATCGCGACGAGGTCGATGTACGACAGCGAGACCGGGCCGAACTGGATCGGCGCGGGGCTCGAGCCGGGCAGCTGGCGGGTTCCGCCGCCGATGAGGTACTGGAAGAGGTACCGCAGCGCCAGCGAGAGGCCGATGCTCACGATCATGAGCTGCACGACGCCGAGACCGCGACGGCGGAGAGGGCGCCACAGGGCGGCATCCATTCCCCAGCCCAGCAGCCCGCCCGCGATCACCGCGGCGATGATGCCGATCCAGAGTGGCGCCTGCCACACCGTCGTCGTCACGAGCGCGACCAGGCCGCCCCACGTCACCATCTCGGCGTGCGCGAAGTTCGACAGGCGCGTCGTGCCGTAGATGAGCGCCGCGCCCATGGATGCCAGTGCGAGCAGCAGTCCGAAGTTCAGGCCGCCGACCAGGCGCGAGAGCAGCTGGTCGAGCAGCGACACCGTGATGCGCTCGCCCTCGCCGAGGAACAGGTTGACGATCTTCGTGCCGGTCAGGCCGAACTCCGCCTCGAACTCGCCGCTCGTGCCGGCCACCGGCTCGACGCCGTCGGGCAGGTTCTCGGCATCGACGATCGCGCCTTCCGGAAGCGTGTCCTCGTCGACCGCGATCGTGTACTTGTCCTTCTCGGGCACGTACAGCCGCCACTTGCCTTCGGCGTCGGTCTCGGTCTCGCCCTCGAAGCCGCCGCCCTTCACCGACAGTCCGACGCCCTCGATGGGCTCGTCGTCGTAGGTGATGTTGCCGGCGAAGTAGAAGTCGGTGACCTCCTGGCCGTCCGGTGTCGTCTCCGCGTGCGCGGCACCGGCCGGCGCACCGAAGACGAGGAAGGCGGCGAGCAGCGTCGCGAGCAGCGCGAGCACACCGTTCCGGGGGCGCTGAAGCGCCACAGTTCTGAGTCCCACGCATCCTCCACATCGAGTGCATCGAGCGACTTCGGGTCGTCGCTCCGCTTGGACGTCGCACTGAGCGTATCCCCTCGTCGGCACGGAGCACAGCATCCGTGTCCTGATCGGAATGTCGGGAGTGTCACCTCGACGGCGTTCACGGCGTTCTCGGAATAACACGGCCCCCGGCGCGCTTAGAATCTATACACCGCGGGTCACGCCACCTCCGGTCGCAGACGTCCCCGCGAACTCGCCATTCGATCGCGCCTCCGGCGCAGAGGAGCACGCTTCCATGCAGCAGCACGACCCGTTCGGTTTCGTCGGACTCACCTACGATGACGTGCTTCTCCTTCCCGGGCACACGGACGTCATCCCCAGCGAGGCCGACACCTCGTCGCGGATCACGCGGCGCATCTCGGTGGCCACCCCGCTGCTCTCCAGCGCGATGGACACCGTGACCGAGGCGCGCATGGCGATCGCGATGGCGCGTGAGGGTGGTATCGGCATCCTGCATCGCAACCTGTCGATCGCCGATCAGGCGTCGCAGGTCGACCGTGTCAAGCGCAGTGAGTCGGGCATGATCACCGACCCGATCACGACCACCCCCGACGCGACGGTCGAAGAGGTCGACAACCTGTGCGCCCGCTACCGCATCTCCGGTCTGCCGGTCGTCGACGAGGCCGGGCACCTGGTGGGCATCATCACCAACCGCGACATGCGCTTCGTGTCCGGCTTCGAGCGTCAGACCACCCTCGTCAAGGACGTCATGACGAGCGAGAACCTCGTCACCGCTCCGGTCGGAGTCGCCGCCGGCGAGGTGATCGCCCTGTTCGCGAAGCACCGCGTCGAGAAGCTGCCGCTGATCGACGCCGACGGAACGCTCGCCGGCCTCATCACGATCAAGGACTTCGACAAGAGCGAGAAGTACCCGCTCGCCACCAAGGACGACCAGGGCCGTCTGCGCGTGGGGGCGGCGATCGGCTTCTTCGGCGACGCGTGGGAGCGCGCCGAGGCGCTTCGGGATGCCGGTGTCGACATCCTCGTCGTCGACACCGCCAACGGCCAGTCGCAGGGCGTCATCGAGCTCGTCAAGCGGCTCAAGGCCGACCCGACCTTCGAGCACATCGACGTCGTCGGCGGCAACGTCGCGACCCGCGAGGGCGCGCAGGCTCTCGTGGACGCCGGTGTCGACGCCGTCAAGGTCGGCGTGGGCCCGGGCTCGATCTGCACCACGCGGGTCGTCGCCGGCGTCGGCGTGCCGCAGGTGACCGCGGTCTACGAGGCATCCCTCGCCGCCGGCCCCGCTGGCGTGCCGGTGATCGCCGACGGCGGTCTGCAGTACTCCGGTGACATCGCCAAGGCCCTCGTCGCCGGTGCCGACGCCGTCATGCTGGGCTCGCTGCTCGCCGGCACCGACGAGTCGCCGGGCGAGATCGTCTTCCAGTCGGGCAAGCAGTTCAAGCAGTACCGCGGCATGGGCTCGCTGGGCGCCATGCAGACGCGCGGCAAGCAGACCTCGTACTCGAAGGACCGCTACTTCCAGGCCGACGTCCCCAGCGATGACAAGCTGATCCCCGAGGGGATCGAGGGCCAGGTGCCGTATCGCGGGCCGCTCTCGGCCGTGGCGTACCAGCTGATGGGTGGTCTGCGTCAGTCGATGTTCTACGTCGGCGCCCGCACCATCGACGAGCTCAAGACCCGCGGCCGCTTCGTGCGCATCACCGCCGCCGGGCTCAAGGAGTCGCACCCGCACGACGTGCAGATCGTCGTCGAGGCGCCCAACTACAAGAAGTGAGCCGACCGCGGGTCACGGCCGCGAAGCGAACGTGACGCTGGTCGGCTCCGGCTGGGCGAGCGGAGCGAGTCGACACTCTCATTCCGCACGAAGCGAGTCGACGCGTCGTCTGACGGAAGGGGGCGGATGCCACGGCATCCGCCCCCTTCCGCATGCGCGGACGCGGGCGTACCGTGAACGACATGTGCCGCAGCATCCACACCCTCCACAACTTCGAGCCGGCGGCGACCACTGACGAGGTGCACGCCGCAGCCCTGCAGTACGTGCGCAAGATCGCCGGTACGACGAAGCCCTCGAAGGCCAACCAGGAGGCCTTCGACCGCGCCGTCGCCGAGATCGCGCACGCGACCAGGCATCTGCTCGACGACCTGGTCGCGACCCGCCCTCCGAAGAACCGCGAGGAGGAGGCGGCGAAGGCCCGCGCGAAAGCCGTCGCGTCCGGCCGCTACGCCGCCTGAAGGACTGTCATGACGCCGGGTGACGCCATGTTGCCCGGTGTGACGGGCGACGTGGCGGGGCATCCGGATGCCGGATTACGGTCGCCGCATGACTCTTCTGCGCGACCAGCCCACGACGATCTCCGATGTCACCGCCGACGAGCGCGCCGAGCGTCTCGCCCGGGCGGGCGCTGCCTGGAGCGAGCGCATCGCCCGCGACGCGGCGAACGCCGCCCTCACCTCGACGGTGACCGGACGCGGAGTGGGCGCCGTGGGCACCGAGATCCGGGCAGGCCGGCACCGCTTCCTCGTCGACGAGCCGGCCGGGCTGGCGGGCGACGACGCCGGGCCGAGCCCCGTCGAGTATGCGCTCGGAGCGCTCGTGTCGTGCCAGGTCGTGGTCTTCCGCCTCTACGCCCAGGCTCTCGGTCTGACCATCGACGACATCGAGATCACCGCCGAGGGCGACCTCGACGTGCGCAAGCTGTTCGGCATCGACGAATCCGGGCGTGCCGGCTTCCACGACGTCCGGGTGCGGGTCGACATCACCGGACCGAACACCGCTGAGGAGTACGAGCGGCTGCGCGCTGTCGTCGACGAGCACTGCCCCGTGCTCGACCTGTTCGCGAACACCGTCCCGGTGCGGGGCGCCCTCGTCTGAGGCCGGCCCTCCGGCTCGGGTGGGCCCGATCGGCTGCATCCGGGCGCGGGAGGCGGCCATCTGGGCCCACCCGACGGGTCAGGTGCAGCCCCGCGGGCTGCGCGGCCGAAGTGTGCCGCGGCCCACCACTAGAGTGAGCCGCATGCGCTCAGCGTCGAACACGCTCACTCGCGGCCAGATCACCCGCTACTCCGCCGGCTCGCTCGGCACAGGGGGATTCGCCACGCTGCCCGGACTCGTGCTGGTCTACTACCTCACCGACTCGCTGGGCGTGACGGCGCTCGCCGCCGGAGCGATCGTCACCGGTGCCAAAGTGTGGGACGTGCTGATCGACCCGGTGATCGGCGGACTCAGCGACACGGCGCTGGCCCGGACGGGATCGCGTCGCGGGCTCATGCTGATCGGCTCGATCGGGCTGCCGGTCGCGTTCGTGCTGACCTTCGCCGTGCCCGCGGGAATCGGTCCGGTGGCATCGGCCATCTGGGTGCTCGTCGCGTTCATGCTCGCAGCGACATGCTTCAGCCTCTTCCAGGTGCCATACATCGCGCTGCCCGCCGAGCTGACCGACGACTATCGCGAGCGCACGCGACTGCTCACCTGGCGCGTGGTCGTGCTGACCGTGGCGATCCTGCTGTTCGGCGCGGGCGGGCCCGAGATCCGCGGCATGTTCGACGACGACCCGCTGCTCGGCTACCTCGTGATGGCGGCGGTGGCCGCCGTACTGCTCGGCGTAGGGCTGTTCGTCGCCTCGACCGTCGCCCCCACTCGTCCGATGCTGCCGGTGCGCCCCGGCGCGTCGGTCGCGACGCACTACCGCGACGGGATCGACGCGCTGCGCGAGAGTCAGCCGTTCCGCGTGCTGCTCGGCACCTTCATGCTGCAGGGGCTCGCGACGGGGCTCATGCTCGCCGCGGCTCAGTTCGTGGCGCGCTGGGTGCTGGGCGACGAGGGCGCGGTGACACCGCTGTTCGTCGCGCTGATCGCTCCGGCCCTGCTGATGGCCCCGGTGTGGAAGCTCGTCGCCGACCGCGTCGGCAAGGAGCGCGGGTTCCGGGTCGCGAGCTCGATGTTCCTCGCCGCCACGGCGGTGCTCGGGCTGATGGTCTGGATGCCCGGATGGTGGATCCTCGCGCCGGTCGCTCTCGCCGGCGCGGCGTACGCCGGCATGCAGACCCTGCCGATGGCGATGCTGCCCGACGTCATCGCGCACGATCGCACGGCCGGCGGTCGCGACAATCGCTCCGGGGTGTTCAGCGGCGTGTGGACGGCGGGTGAGACGACGGGCATGGCGCTCGGCGCGACCGTGCTGTCGATCGTCCTCGCGGTGACCGGATACATCGAGACCACGGCCACGGTGGAGGTCGCGCAGCCGGACGCCGCCGTGACCGGGATCGCCGTGGCGTTCAGCCTGCTGCCCGCGGCGCTCATGCTGCTCAGTCTCGTCGCCCTCGCCCGCTACCGGCTGCGGGAGCACGACATCGTCGGGACGTCTGCGTGAGCGACATCCTCGATCGGCTGCGCCGGATGCGCGCCGGCGACGCGCCCACGCACGGCGGCCGCGTGCTGTCGTACGTGTACGACTCAGGCCTCGGCGAACTCGATGAACTGGCCGATGCCGCCGCCCGTCTCGCGCGACCGCTGAACGGACTCGACCCCACGGTGTTCCCCTCGATCGCGGCCATGGAGCGCGACGTGATCGGCTTCACCCGCCGGATGCTGCACGGCGACCGATCCGTCGTCGGCACCGTCACCAGCGGCGGAACGGAGAGCTGCCTGCTCGCCGTGAAGACGGCACGCGACCTGTGGCGACGCGCTCATGCCGGGTCGGTCGGCCGTCCGCGGCTCGTGGCTCCGGCCACCGCGCACGCCGCGTTCATCAAGGCGGCGCAGCTGTTCGATCTCGAGTTCGACGCGGTGCCGTGCTCGCCGGACGGCGTGGTCGCGGCATCCGACCTGATCGACCGTCTCGACGACGATGTCGCCCTCGTCGTCGTGTCGGCGCCGTCGTACCCCACCGGCATGCTCGATCCGATCGCGGAGGTCGCAGCCGCGGCATCCGCTCGGGGCATCTCGTGCCATGTCGACTCGTGCTTCGGCGGATTCGTGCTGCCGTGGTGGCCGGGCCTTACGGCGTGGGACTTCCGGGTGCACGGGGTCACGAGCATCTCGGCCGATCTGCACAAGTTCGGCTACGCACCCAAGGGCGTGTCGGTGCTGCTGCAGCGCGGTCGGCGCCGCCACCGCGCGCAGTTCTTCGCCACGACCGGCTGGGCGGGCTATCCGGTCGTGAACCCGACTCTGCTCGGTTCACGTTCGGCGTCCCCGCTCGCGGCGGCATGGGCGATCACCCAGCATCTCGGAGACGACGGGTACCGGCGCCTCACGGGCTCGATCCACCGGCTCGCGCTCGCCGTCACGGCCGCGGTCGACGGCATCCCGGGTCTGCGGGTGATCGGCGACCCGATCGGGCCGGCGATCGCACTCGGCTCGGACGACGGGGTGCCCGAAGCCGAGCGGGTCGACCCGCACCGAGTCGCCGACGCGATGGTGGGGCACGGATGGAAGATCCAGCCGCAGCCGGGACTCGTGCAGACGGACGGGGTGCGCATCGCGCACAGCGCGCACCTCACTCTCACGCCGGTGCTCGAGCCGCAGGTGCGCGAGTTCACGCGCGCACTCGTGGAAGCCGCGGCCGAGGTGCGCGGCCGGCCCGCCGCCGATCCGAGGATGATGCTGGCGGCGCTGCGCGTGCTGGGGTACGGCGAAGGTGGGCGCGTTCCCGGACCTGCTGCGGCGTGGCGGCTGCTGCGGCTCGCGGGCGCGGGGTCGGTGTCGGCGGATCGGCCGATGGCGATGCTCATGGCGCTGGTCGAGCGGGCGCCACGACCCGTGGCCGAGGCGCTGCTGACCGAGCTGCTCGCGCGCCTGTCCGAGCCGTGAGGTGGGTGCCTGTCGCTGGGGGACGACCGGGCCGGCCTCGGCGCGCTGGCTGGCCACGCTGCGGAGGTAGGCGACCGCGCGCAGGTAGGCGAATATCCGCTGAATCGGCCTACGTCGGTGTGTTCGCCTGCGTTGGATGCCCTGGATGCCCTGGATGCGCCGGATGCGCCGGATGCGCTGGAGGCGCCGGATGCGCGGGATGCGCTGGATGCCGGATGCGCTGGAGGCGCCAGAGGGGTCGCTCAGCGACGGGATGCGAGATGCAGACCCTGCGCGATCGCATTCATGAGCGTTTCCATCACGTATCGCGCGTCGAACATGATCTGCTGGTAGTCGAATCGGAGCACGGTGTAGCCCAGCAGCGCGAGCCGGGCATCCTGGCGCAGATCGCGCCGCCTGTCCTTGGCCTTGCTGTGGAACTCGAAGCCGTCGAGCTGCACGACGAGTCGCTCGCCGATCAGGGCATCCACCGGATGTCCGTCGATGACGACCTGCTGGCGCACCTCGACGCCGCAGGTCAGCGCGATCCGCACGAACGTCGTCTCGACGCCCGAGTCCGACAGCGCGCCGACCATCTCGAGCACCTGCGCCGGTCGCAGGGCTCCCCACTGCGTCCGCCGCAGCTGGGTGAGGGTCACCGATCCGGCTCTCAGCGCCGATTCCCACACCGTGGCCGCTTCGGCGGGGTCGAGGCATCTCGCGACGTGGAAGAGCACGTTCAGCAGCGGCTCCTCGGTGCTGAACCGCGCGACTGGCAACGGGCCCTGCGCCCAGTGCACCTGCAGGCCCTCGCGTGCGTGGCGGGATGCCGTCGGCGCGACGGCGACGTGAGTCTTCTCGGCAGCCGGAACCCAGAGTCCTTTCTCGCGCGCTGCAGTGACGCACGTGATCCGGCCACCGGCCCGCGCGGCCGCGCGGCGCTGCGGTGTGCAGTCGGCGCTGACCAGCCACGACCGGCGCACCCGTTCGAGGGTTCCCGCCTCGATCGTGGCGCGCACGGTCCAGGCGGAGTAGCCCGCCGCGCGCACCTCCGAGCTGTGCGCGACGCCATGCCGCTGTTCCATCCACGTCAGCAGAGGAGTTCTCATGACGTATGACCCTGCCCGCCTCGGGCATCCGACGGCCCCGGAAAGGCCGAATGTGGACGGAATGCGCGTACGCGGCTGTTGTGCAGGAAGAGTGGGCCCCCGGTGCACTCGGCCGAGGTAGGTGAACACCCCGGCGCAGGTGGATGAGCCCTCCCTGCGACCGACCTCCGCGTGTTCGCCTACCTCCGGCGGGCGGCGGGCGGCGGGCGGCGGGCGGCGGGCGGCGGGCGGCGAGAGGCGGGCGGCGGTCGCGGCGGGCCCGGCACACGTCGGCCCACACCGGGCCACCCTGGTGCCACCGGTAGGCTGGACGGGTGAGCATGGACATCGAGATCGGCCGAGGCAAGCGCGCGCGCCGCGCGTACACGTTCGACGACATCGCGGTGGTCCCATCGCGACGCACCCGCAACCCCTCCGACGTCTCGACCGCGTGGACGATCGACGCGTTCTCGTTCGACATCCCCGTGCTCGGCGCCCCGATGGACTCCGTCGTCAGCCCGGCGACCGCCATCGCGCTCGGCAGGCTCGGCGGCCTCGGCGTGCTCGACCTCGAAGGTCTGTGGACCCGCTACGACGACCCGCAGCCGCTGCTCGACGAGATCGCCGCCCTTCCGGCCGAGACCGCGACCGTGCGCATGCAGCAGCTGTACTCCGAGCCGATCAAGCCCGAGCTCGTCAAGCAGCGCCTCGCCGAGATCCGCGAGGCGGGCGTCACCGTCGCGGGCTCGCTCACCCCGCAGCGCACCCAGGAGCTGTACGAGACCGTCGTCGCCGCCGGCGTCGACCTGTTCGTCATCCGCGGCACGACCGTCTCGGCCGAGCACGTCTCCAGCGCCGTCGAGCCGCTGAACCTGAAGAAGTTCATCTACGACCTCGACGTGCCGGTCATCGTCGGCGGCGCCTCCACCTACACCGCGGCCCTGCACCTCATGCGCACCGGCGCCGCGGGCGTGCTCGTCGGCTTCGGCGGGGGAGCGGCGTCGACCACGCGCGTGACCCTGGGCATCCACGCCCCGATGGCGACCGCCGTGTCGGACGTCGCCGCAGCCCGCCGCGACTACCTCGACGAGTCGGGCGGGCGGTACGTGCACGTCATCGCCGACGGCGGCGTCGGCACGTCAGGCGACATGGTCAAGGCGCTCGCGATGGGAGCGGATGCCGTGATGCTCGGTGTCGCGCTTTCGCGCGCGACGGATGCCCCTGGACAGGGCTTCCATTGGGGCGCCGAGGCGCACCACCCCGAACTCCCCCGCGGGCGTCGCGTCGCCGTCGACCGCGTCGCCGACCTCGAGCGGATCCTGTTCGGCCCGGCCCCGGTCGCCGACGGGACCGCCAACCTCATCGGCGCACTGCGCAAGTCGATGGCGACCACCGGGTACTCCGACCTGAAGGAGTTCCAGCGCGTCGAGGTCGTGCTCGCGCCGTACGAGCTGGGATGACCGAGCAGCAGTCCGCCGCGGCGCAGGAGTTCCCGCCCACGCTGCGCGAGGTGATGCTGCGGGGGCGCTGGATCGGCGTGCTCCTGCTCTGCCTGGTGATCGCCGGTGTCTTCGCCTGGCTCGGACAGTGGCAGCTTGCTCGCGCGATCGACACCGATCCGCCGCCCCCCGGTGCGACCGAGCAGGTGCGCCCGCTGAGCGACGTGATCGAACCGGGCCAGTACCTGCCCGAACCGCTCGGCGGACAGAAGGTCACCACGAGCGGCGAGTGGATCGCCGAGGACTTCATCGTGATCTCGTCCCGGTTCAACGGCGACGACGAAGAGGGGTACTGGGTCACCGGTCAGCTGCGGGTGACCGAGCGCACGTCGCTCGCCGTCGCGCTCGGCTGGGCGCCGACCCGCGAGCGGGCGGTTGCCGCTGCCGACGCCCTCGCACGGCAGGATGCCGCCGAGGTCGAGCTCACGGGGCGGCTGATCGACGATGAGGGTGTCGAGCTGCCGCCTGCCGACGACATCCACGCACTGACGCGGATGTCTCCCGCGGCGCTTCTCGGCCAGTGGCACGATGTCGACCGGCTCGACGTGTACCGCCCGTACCTGGCATCCCTCACCGCTCCCGCCGGACTCGTCGACATCGACTCCCCGGCCCCCGAGGAGAAGTCGCCGGTCAACTGGCTGAACGTCTTCTACGCGGCCGAGTGGGCGATCTTCGCCGGCTTCGCCTTCTACCTCTGGTACCGCCTGGCGAAGGATGCCTGGGAGCGCGAGGTCGAGGCCTTCGAGGACGCGCGGGCCTGAGGCGACGGAGCGGTGACCATCCGACGACGCTCGGGTGAATCCTCTTGCCGGATGTCGCACGTGCGGCCTATGGTCGCATTCATGCGCGAGCACTGGCTCGCGCGTCTGACGGCCGATCCACAAGATGTCAGGCCAACCCAGAATGAGGAGACGCATTCATGATGCACACCCCTGCCGATCGGAACGCCGCTGTTCCGGTCGCCCACAAGAGGAAGCGGGGGCGCATCGCCGCGCTCGCTCTGACCACGGCGTTCACGATGAGCATGGGCACGCTCATCGCCGCGCCGGCCTTCGCGAACACCGCCGGCACCGGCGTGGTCATCAACGAGGCCTACCTGTCCGGCGGCAGCGCCGGCGCCGCGTTCAAGAACAAGTTCATCGAGCTGTACAACCCCACCGACAAGGATGTCGTCCTCGACGGGATGTCGCTGCAGTACCGGTCCGCGACCGGCAGCGGTGCGTCGAACAGCGTCGTGGCGCTCACCGGCGCCATCAAGGCCGGCGGATACTTCCTGGTGCAGGCGCCCGGCAACGGCACGACCCCAGCCGGGGCTGCACTGCCGACACCCGACCAGAGCACCACATCGCTGAACCCGAGCGGAACCACCGGCACGATCGCCCTCGTGCAGGGCGCCTCGGCCGTGACCCTGCCTGTCGGCAACGCCGCCGGCGCGCAGGGTATCGTCGATCTGCTCGGCTACGGCTCCTCGAACACGTTCGAGGGCACGGCCGCCGGTGCGCCGGCCGGCAACACCGACGTGAAGTCGCTGAACCGGGCCGATGGCAAGGACACCGACGACAACAGGGCCGACTTCGCGCTCTCCGCGGCGATCACGCCCACGGGCTCCGGCGGAAGCACCGATCCCGACCCCGAACCGGAGCCCGGTCAGAAGGTCGCCATCGCTGACGTGCAGGGCACCGAGGACGTCTCCCCGTACCAGGGCAAGACCGTCACCGTCGAGGGAGTCATCACCGCAGACCACCGCACCGGCGGCTACAAGGGCATCGTCGTCCAGACCGCAGGATCGGGCGGAGCGGACGACAAGACGCCGAACGCATCCGACGGCATCTTCGTCTTCCTCGACGGCAAGACCGTTCCCGGTGCGATCGGCGACCTCGTTTCGGTCACCGGCGTCGTCGACGAGTACTTCGGGCAGACGCAGATCGCTCCCGCGTCGGCATCCGGCGTCTCCGTGGTGACCGCGGGAGTCGGCGTGCCCGCTCTCACACCGCTGCCCACGAGCGTCGTCGGCACGGCGCGCGAGGCGTACGAGAACATGCTCGTGCTGCCCACCGGCGACTACCTCGTCGCCTCCAGCCACCAGCTGTTCAACTTCGGCACGCTCTGGCTGAACCCCGGCGAGCTCAACGTCAAGGGCACCGAGCTGAAGCGCCCCGGTCAGGAGGCGGATGCCGTCGCCGCGTCGAACCGCGCCGACCGGATCCTGCTCGATGACGGATTCAACATCCAGGTGACCAACAAGGACCACCTGAACGACCAGCCGTACTTCACGAAGGACACCGTCGTGCGAAACGGCGACGCGGTCGACTTCGGCGGCAAGGGCCTCGTGCTGCAGTACGGCTTCGACGACTGGCGTCTGCAGCCGGTCACACCGCTCGACAGCGCATCGCCGGCGGCCGAGAAGTTCGGCTTCACCACGAAGAACCCGCGCCCCGAGGTGCCCTCCGTGGGCGGCGACGTGAAGATCGCGTCGTTCAACGTCTACAACTACTTCACCACGTTGGTCAGCGAGAACGCCGACGCTCGCGGGGCGAAGACCGCGGCGGAGTTCGCGATCCAGAAGTCGAAGATCGTGTCGGCCATCAACAAGCTGGATGCCGATGTCGTATCGCTCATGGAGATCGAGAACTCGGTGAAGCTGGGCAAGCCGGCCGACACCGCACTCGCCGACCTCGTCGACGGGCTGAACGCCGAAGCAGGCAACGGCGTGTGGGCGTACGTGCCCACGCCGAAGTCGCTGCAGAACGCGTCGACCACCGACTTCATCACGAACGCGATCATCTACAAGGCGAAAGAGGTGAAGACGGTCGGCGATGCGCAGACCATCGACGACGAGACGGTGTGGGGCAACGCCCGCGAGCCGATCGCTCAGGCCTTCGACGCCGACGGCCGCACGGTCACCGTGGTCGCCAACCACTTCAAGTCGAAGTCGGGCAGCGGCACGCAGCCGGCCGACGGACAGGGATTCTTCAACGCCGACCGGGTGAAGCAGGCGCAGTCGCTGCTCGCCTTCACCGACGGGCTGAAGAGCGCCCACGGCGACGACATGCTGCTGATCGGCGACTTCAACGCCTACGGCCACGAGGACCCGATCGACGTGTTCACGTCGAAGGGCTGGGTCGACACGGTGCCCGCGCATTCGCCGGGCCGCTACACCTACACGTTCGACGGCGAGCTGGGCTCGCTCGACCACGTGATCGCCTCGCCGTCGCTGGCCCGCTCGATCACCGGTGCGGATGCGTGGACGATCAACTCGCCAGAGTGGAGCGACCGCGGCTACGCGTTCGGCGCCACCGAGACCGGCACCCCGTACCGCTCGAGCGACCACGACCCGATTCTCGTCGGCGTCTCGGCGACAGAGCCTCCGGTGAGCATCGACATCGCCACGATCAACGACTTCCACGGTCGCATCGAGGCAGACGGCAAGGCGGCCGGCGCAGCGGTGCTGGCAGGTGCGGTGAAGGCGGTGCGCGATGCCAACCCGAACACCATCTTCGCCGCGGCCGGCGACCTGATCGGCGCGTCGACGTTCACCTCGTTCATCCAGGACGACAACCCGACCATCGACGCCCTCAACGCCGCCGGTCTCGAGGTGAGCGCCGCGGGCAATCACGAGTTCGACCAGGGCTGGGCCGACCTGCGCGACCGCGTGCAGCCGCGTGCCGACTGGGAGTACATCTCGTCGAACGTGTTCCTCAAGGGCACCGATGAGACCGCCCTCGCCCCGTCGTGGGTGAAGGAGGTCGACGGCGTGCGCGTCGGCTTCGTCGGGGCCGTGACCGAAGAGCTCGACTCGCTCGTGTCGCCGGCCGGGATCGCCGACCTCGACGTGCGCGACATCGTCGACTCGGTGAACACTGCAGCGGCGAATCTCCGCGACGGCGACGCCGTCAACGGCGAGGCCGACGTGATCATCCTGCTCGTGCACGAGGGCGCGACCACCGTCTCCGTCGACAGCATCACTCCCGACTCGGCACTGGGCAAGATCGTCTACGGCGTCGGCGACGACGTGAACGCGATCGTCTCGGCGCACACCCACCTCGCCTACAACCACGTCATCGACGGCCGCCCGGTCGTCTCGGCGGGCCAGTACGGCGAGAACATGGGCGTGATGAACCTGAAGGTCGACCCGAAGAAGAACGAGCTCATCTCGATCACCAACGAGATCCGTCCGCTGGCGGGCAACTACCAGCCGGTCGCCGAGGTGCAGGCCATCGTCGACGCCGCCAAGAAGGAGGCCGACGTGCTCGGCGCCATCAAGGTGGGCGACATCACGGCGGACTTCAACCGCGCTCGACAGGCGGACGGCAGCGAGAACCGCGGTGGCGAGTCGACGATCGGCAACTTCGTCGCCGACGTGCAGAAGTGGGCCACCGGTGCCGACCTGGCGCTGATGAACCCGGGCGGCATCCGCGCCAACCTCACCTACGCCTCGTCGAACGCGAACGATCCCGACGGCAACGTCACCTACCGTGAGGCGGCGACGGTGCAGCCGTTCGCCAACACTCTCGTCACCACCCAGCTCACCGGTGCGCAGCTCAAGGCGGTGCTCGAAGAGCAGTGGCAGCCGGCGGGTGCGAGCCGTCCGTTCCTCAAGCTCGGCGTCTCGGAGGGGCTGTCGTACACGTACGATCCCACCGCGGCGCAGGGCGCGCGGATCACCTCGATCACGTTGAACGGAGCGGCTGTCGACCCGGCCGCCTCGTACACGGTCGCCGCCAACTCGTTCCTCGCCGCCGGTGGAGACAACTTCGCCACTCTGGCGAAGGGCACGAGCCCCAAGGACACCGGCAAGATCGACCTGCAGTCGATGGTCGACTGGTTCGACGCCAACAAGACGGCGAGCCCCGACCTCGATCAGCGCGCCGTGGGCGCCTCGATCACGCCTGCGCCGGGCGCGGAGGGACACACGGCGGGCGACGTGGTGACGGTGTCGCTCTCGTCGCTCGCGTTCAGCGCTGGGGAGCAGGTGCCCACGACGGTCGAGCTGTCGCTCGGCGGCGTCTCGGTGGGATCGGCCGCGGTCGACTCGACCATCGTGAGCACCACTGACGAGACCGGCCGGGCGAGCATCGCGTTCACGGTCCCTGTGGGGTCGGCGGGCCAGCCGCTCGTCGCGACCCCGAACGTCGGCGCACCGGTGACGCTGCCGTTCACGGTGGCGGCCGACGAGCCCGAGCCGGGACCGTTCGAGGGCACCATCCAGACGGGTTCGTCGAAGGTCAGTGCCGGCGGCACCCTTGCGGTGACGGGCGAGCGCTTCACCCCCGGTGAGACCGTGACCGTCGAGCTGCGACCCAAGAAGGGGCAGGCCGTGCAGGTCGGTACCGTGCAGGTCGCAGACGACGGAACGTTCTCCACGACCGTGCGGGTGCCGAAGAGCATCCAGCCGGGCAAGTACACGCTGGTCGTGATGCAGGCAGACGGCGACGCGGCCACCGCCACGGTGCACGTCAACCGCGCCGGCGGTCTTGGCGGCATCATCCAGCAGATCTTCGACTGGATCTGGGGCCTGATCACCGGCTGGTGAGCACGACTCTGACAGCGGAGGCCGTCGGGCATGAGTCCGGCGGCCTTCGCCGTATCGGCGCGGCGGCTAGAATGTAGGGCATGCCCGAGCCCAGAGTCGCCAGCTTCCCGGCGATCCGCGGAGCACTGAAGTTCTACCAGATCGCCTCGATCATCACCGGCGTCATGCTGCTGCTGCTCGTGACCGAGATGGTGCTGAAGTACACGCCGATCCACCTCGAACTCTTCCTCGGCGGATCCGGTGGTCCGCTCTGGTTCGCCGACGTCGTCGAGACCGCCCACGGGCTCGAGTCGACCGGCGACGGATTCAACGTGTCTCAGGGCATCCTCATCGCGCACGGCTGGTTCTACGTCGTCTACCTGTTCGCCTGCTTCCGGATGTGGAGCATGATGCGCTGGCCGTTCGTGCGCTTCATCCTGCTCGCCCTCGGTGGCGTCATCCCCCTGCTGTCGTTCTTCATGGAGGTGCGCGTCGCGCGCGACGTGAAGGCCTATCTCGCCCAGCGCGAGGCCGCGGACCCCGCCGCGACGCCTGCGCCCACCACCACGGAAGGTGTCCGTTGACCGAGCAGACCGAGACCCAGCAGCGCCCCGCGCTGGTCGTCGACTTCGGAGCGCAGTACGCGCAGCTGATCGCCCGCCGCGTCCGCGAAGCCGGCGTGTACAGCGAGATCGTGCCGCACACCGCCACCGCGGAGGAGATCGCGGCGAAGAACCCGGTCGCGCTCATCCTCTCGGGTGGGCCCTCATCGGTGTACGAAGACGGCGCTCCGCAGCTCGACCCGGCCGTGTTCGAGCTCGGCGTTCCGACGCTGGGCATCTGCTACGGGTTCCAGTACATGGCGCAGACGCTCGGCGGCGAGGTCGCGCACACGGGCCTGCGCGAGTACGGCGCGACCGACGCGCACATCCCCGCCACTGACAGCACGCTGCTCGCCGGTCAGCCCGCCGAGCAGAACGTGTGGATGAGCCACGGCGACCAGGTGTCACGCGCCCCCGAGGGCTTCGAGGTGCTCGCCACCACCGAGGCGACGAAGGTCGCCGCGTTCGCGAACGAGGAGCGCAAGTTCTACGGCGTGCAGTGGCACCCCGAGGTCAAGCACTCCGACCACGGTCAGGCCATCATCGAGAACTTCCTGCACCGCGGCGCGGGACTTCCCGCCGACTGGAACAGCGGCAACGTGATCGCCGAGCAGATCGAGCGCATCCGTGAACAGGTCGGCGACGCCCGCGTCATCTCGGCTCTCTCCGGCGGCGTCGACTCCGCCGTGTCGACCGCCCTCGTGCACAAGGCCATCGGCGACCAGCTCACCGCCGTCTTCGTCGACCACGGTCTGCTGCGCAAGGGCGAGCGCGAGCAGGTCGAGAAGGACTACGTCGAGTCCACCGGCGTGCGCCTGATCACCGTCGACGCCGTCGACACCTTCCTCGGTCACCTCGCCGGCGTCACCGACCCCGAGACCAAGCGCAAGATCATCGGCCGAGAGTTCATCCGCGCGTTCGAGCAGGTGCAGCGCGACCTCGTCGAAGAGGCGAAGGCCACCGGCGGAGCGCCGGTGAAGTTCCTCGTGCAGGGCACCCTGTACCCCGACGTCGTCGAGTCGGGCGGGGGAGCGGGCACCGCGAACATCAAGTCGCACCACAACGTGGGCGGCCTGCCCGACGACCTCGACTTCGAGCTCGTCGAGCCGCTGCGCGCACTGTTCAAGGACGAGGTCCGCGCGATCGGACGCGAGCTCGGCATCCCCGAGGCCATCGTCGGCCGCCAGCCGTTCCCGGGCCCCGGCCTCGGCATCCGGATCATCGGCGAAGTGACCCGCGAGCGTCTCGAGATCCTGCGCGACGCCGACGCGATCGCTCGTGAGGAGCTCACCAGGGCGGGCCTCGACCAGACCATCTGGCAGTGCCCGGTCGTGCTGCTCGCCGACGTGCGCTCGGTGGGCGTGCAGGGTGACGGCCGCACCTACGGCCACCCGATCGTGCTGCGTCCCGTCTCCAGCGAAGACGCGATGACCGCAGACTGGACCCGTCTGCCCTACGACGTGCTCGCGAAGATCTCGAACCGCATCACCAACGAGGTGCGCGAGGTCAACCGCGTCGTGCTCGACGTCACCTCGAAGCCGCCGGCGACCATCGAGTGGGAGTGAGAGAAGGGGCCGCGAGAGCGGCCCCTTCTTCGTCTCCCGTGCGCCCTGACGCGGACGCTCAGCCGAGGTGCTTCAGCGCCTCGCGTCGCGACAGCGCAGACAGCTCCGGATGCTGCGACACGAACCTCCTGACCTAGTCCGAGAGCGAGTGCGGGTCGGCGGTCGCACGAAGCGCCTCCCTGATCTGCTCGACGAGTGCCATCGGACAAGAATCTCAGAGAAAGCCCGGTCCGTCATCGATCGGTCCCCGCACAGGAAAGAGGCCGCTGCCCGAAGGCAGCGGCCTCTTCTCTGGGGAGGTCAGACGCGGCGACGATCTCCGCGGCCGACGATGAGGCCGTAGATCAGCAGCACGATGATCGAGCCGCCGATAGCCAGCAGCCAGCTGCCGAGGTCGAAGAAGCCCTCGACACCCTTGCCGAACAGCACGCTGCCCAGCCAGCCGCCGAGCAGTGCGCCGACGACTCCGAGGATGAGGGTGACGATCCAGCCGCCGCCCTGCTTGCCCGGAAGGATCAGCTTCGCGATCGCACCAGCGATGAGTCCGAGGAGGAGAAAGGCGAGGAAGCCCATGAGTGTCTCCGATCTGTGAGTGATACCCGGGGTTCCGGATTCCTCTAGCCTGCCCGATCGCTACGAATATGCGGCACACCCTTGTGCGCGATGCGCGAATGCGGTAAAAGTGCGCGCCAACGCGGAACGGGCCGCCCTCCGAAGAGGGCGGCCCGTTCGCGAAACACCTGCTGATCAGTCGTTTCCGCGCAGAATCGCGAGGATGCGCAGGATCTCGACGTACAGCCAGACGACGGTGACCATGATGCCGAACGCTCCAAGCCAGCCGTACTTGCGCGGTGCGCCGTTGCGGACGCCCTGCTGGATCTGGTCGAAGTCCATCACCAGCGAGTACGCGGCCATGAAGACGACCAGCACGCCGATGATGAGACCGAGCGGGATGCCGAAGATCTCTGCGCTGTAGAGGCCGAAGGCCTGGCCGGCGGGGAGAACGCCGGTCCACATGAGCACGAGGTTGAGCACCGAGAACACCAGGTAGCCGAGCATCGCGATCATGACGATCTTGGTCATCTTGGCGCTGGCGCGCACCTTGCCGCTGGCGAACAGCGCGAGGGTGACGCCGACGACGGCGATGGTCGCGAGGGTGGCCTGCATGACCACACCCGGCCAGATGATCTCGAAGTAGGCCGAGATGGCGCCGACGAACAGGCCCTCGAACGCCGCGTACGCCCAGATGAGGGCGGGGCGCACCTTCTTGCGGGAGGTGAACGTCACGACCATGGCGAGCACGAAGCCGCCCAGCGCGCCGACGATCCAGGGCGTCATGTCGGCATTGCCGCCGGAGTTGACGAAGCTCGTCGCGGTCCACACCCATCCGGCGACGGCGGTGACGAGCAGGATGGCGAAGAGTCCCGCGGTCTTCCAGACCGTGTCCTCGACCGTCATCCGGTCGGTCTCGAGGGCGCCGGCGGACGGCGAGGTGTACATGCCCTCCAGCTGCGCGTTGGCGGCGGCATCCATTCCGGCGTGCTGGAAGGATGCGGTTCCGGCGGCGGCGCCCGGCGCGGGCGGCGGCGTGTACGTCCCCTGAGACGAACCGGGATAGGACGCGACATTGCGCGGATCCTGCTGCTGGAACGCCGGGTTGTTGAATGCGAAGTTGCTCATGGTGGCCTCTGCTCCCGAGGGATCGGTCATCTCTTTCCTCAAAGATACTCGTGGCAACCTATGGAACGGGTGCTTTACGCTGTGAGCGTGCCCAGGAGAAGAACGCTCGTCATCGGGCATCGCGGAGCCCCCGGCTATCGCCCCGAGCACAGCCGATCGTCGTACGAACTCGCGCTGGCGATGGGGGTGGATGCCGTCGAGCCCGACGTCGTGGCGACGAAGGACGGCGTGCTCGTGCTGCGGCACGAGAACGAGATCTCGGGCACGACGGATGTCGCTGAGCACCCGGAGTTCGCCGACCGCCGCATGACGAAGCGGATCGACGGCGTCTCGCTCACCGGCTGGTTCACCGAGGACTTCACCTGGGCCGAGCTGTCGACTCTGCGCGCCCGTGAGCGGCTGCCGAAGATCCGCCGGTCGAGCGCCACATTCGACGACGGCCAGCCCATCCTGCGCCTGCCCGACCTGCTCGACCTCGTGCGCGCCGGGTCTGACGAGCACGGCCGCGAGATCGGCATCGTGCTCGAGATCAAGCACGCCACCTACTTCGAGAGCGTCGGGCTCGATCTCGCGCCGCTCATCGAGCGTGACCTGCGTGCGGGCGGCTGGGCGGACGGCGACCTGCCGCTGATCATCGAGTCGTTCGAATCGACCATCCTGCATCGGCTGCAGCAGACGGGCATCGCGGCATCCTTCGTCTACCTGATCGAGGCGGCGGGCGCGCCGTTCGATCTCGTCAGCGCCCTGGGCAGTGACGCGCCCGACTACGCGTCCGCCGTCACGCCCGGCGGTCTGGACCGGCTGGCGGGTGCGGTCGACGGCATCAGCGTCAGCAAGAGGATGCTGCTGGCGCCGGGGAACACGATCGTCGCCGACGCGCATGCGCGCGGCCTGCGGGTGTTCACCTGGACGTGCCGCCCCGAGAACGCGTTCCTCGACCCGCGGTTCCGCGTCGGCAAGGGCAAGTCGGCGTTCGGCGATTACGAGGCCGAGTGGCGCGAGATCGCCGACACCGGCGTCGACGGCGTTTTCGTCGACCACCCCGACCTGGGCGTCGCGTTCTTCGCCGAATCCGCGGTCAGCTCCTGAACGCGCCGCCGCGGCTGGGCACGATCTCCTTGCCGAGCGGCATGAGCGAGACGGGCACGAGCTTGAAGTCGGCGATGCCCATCGGGATGCCGATGATCGTGATGCACAGCGCGACGCCCGACAGGATGTGTCCGAGCGCGAGCCACCAGCCGGCGAGGACGACCCACACGATGTTGCCGAGGATCGACCCGAGACCGGCCTTGGAGTGATCGACCACCTGACGCCCGAACGGCCAGAGCGAGTATCCGGCGATGCGGAACGACGCGATCGCCCACGGGATGGTGATGATCGGGATGCACAGCAGGATGCCGGCCAGGATGTACCCCAGCCACAGCCAGAACCCGGCGAAGATGACCCAGATGATGTTGAGGATCGTGCGCATGGCCTGATTCTGTCACCTCTGCCCTGGGCTCGCTGCCCTAGGCTCGGGTCATGGTGGGAGTGGTCGCGCAGGGTGTCAAGCGGTCGTTCGGGTCGGTGGATGCTGTGGTGGATGCCACCTTCCACGCGCTACCCGGTCGCGTCACGGGGCTGGTCGGTCCGAACGGTGCGGGGAAGACGACGTTGCTTCTCATGCTCGCGTCGCTGCTCGCCCCGGATGCGGGGCGCATCAGCATCGACGGCGTGGATCCCGTCGCCGATCCGGCGGCGGTGCGGCGGATGCTGGGCTGGATGCCCGATACCCTCGGCGCCTGGCCGTCGCTGACGGCGCGGGAGAGCATCGTCACGACAGCACGGCTGCACGACATGCCGCCGGCGGATGCCCGATCGCGCGCCGACGAGCTGCTCGCGCTGGTGGGACTCGCCGACCACGCCGCGTCGCCCGCACGGGTGCTGTCCCGCGGGCAGAAGCAGAAGCTCGGCCTCGCCCGTGCTCTCGTGCATCGTCCGCGGGTGCTGCTGCTCGACGAGCCGGCATCCGGACTCGACCCCGAGGCGCGGGTGCAGCTGCGCATACTGCTGCGCGACCTCGCCGCGCAGGGGACGACCATCCTCATCTCCAGCCACGTGCTGTCCGAGCTCGAGGAGGTCGTCGACGACACCGTCTTCCTCGTCGCGGGCTCGGTCGTCGCCGCCGCGCCCGCTCCGGCCACGCGCACCTACCGGGTGCGGCTCGCGGCAGGTGACGCGCCGGTGGCGGTGGCTGATGCGCTCGGCGTGCCGCGCGAGCAGGTCGGCGCCGACCGCGGCGACGCCCTGCTCGTCGTGCCTGACGACGCGGCCGCCGTCGGTACGCTGCGCACCCTCGTGTCCGCCGGTCTGCCGGTTCTGGAGTACGGCCCCGCGCAGAGTGCCCTGGAGGCGTCGTTCCTCGCCCTCCGGCATCCGGGATCGCCGCCGGCGTCGACGCCTGCACCACCGCCGGCGGCGGCACCGCAGGAAGGAGCCGCGTCGTGAGTGCTTCACGCATCCTCACCATCGCCCGGCTCGAGCTGACGCAGCGGCTGCGCAGCGTGGGCTGGTACGTGCTGCTGGGCATCTTCGCCGTGCTGCTGCTGGGCATCACCGCCCTGTCGTTCCTGGTCTTCTCGAACAACGAGCTGCCCGGCGCGGGCGTCTTCTCGATCATCGTCAACTTCGTGCTGCTGCTCGTGGTGCTCGTGTCGCCGACGCTCAGCGGCAACGCGATCAACGGCGACCGCGACGCTGCGACCCTCGCGCCGATCCAGGTGACCGCCGCGACGACCGGCGACATCATGCTGGGCAAGCTGCTGGCCGCCGTCGCGACCGGGTGCGCGTTCCTGCTCATCGCCGTGCCGTTCCTCGCCGCCGGGCTGGTCGGCGGCGGCGTCTCGCCGGGGATGTTCTTCGTCTCGTTGCTCGTGCTGCTGGCCGAGACCACCGTGGTCGCCGCGATGGGGGTGGGACTCAGCGGGCTCATCGCGCGCCCGCTGTTCTCGATCGCCGCCACCTACCTCGTCGTCGCGGCGCTGGTGATCGGCACGCTCATCGCGTTCGGACTCGGCGGAGCGGCGCTGCGCACCGAGTACACGCAGCAGGAGCGCATGTGGGACGACTCGGGCGAGCCGATCTGCGACGAGTGGCAGGAGTACACCTATGAGCAGCCGCGGTTCGACCTGGTCTGGGGCTTCCTCGCGGCGAACCCGTTCGTCGTGCTGGCCGACGCCACGCCGACCCCGTTCGTCGACGGCTATCCGCAGGACCTGTTCGGGCAGGTCAAGTACGGCGTGCGGATGGCGCAGGTGCGACCCGAGCCGCAGGGCTGGGATCCGTGCGAGAGCGGCGGACCGGTGGGCTCACCGACCCCCGAGGAGCAGATGCGCGGCACGGTGCCGAGCTGGTTCGTCGGGCTCGGCATCCAGCTGGTGATCGCCGGAGGACTCTTCGCCGGCGCCTGGTCGCGCACGCGCACGCCCGCCCGACGGCTTCCTCCGGGAACACGCATCGCCTGAGGATCGGCGCCGCGCCGTGATGCTCAGTGGCGCCGGCGCACGCGTCGGCCCGAGATCGAGCTCGGCGTGAAGCGCAGCGGCAGCGATCGGTCGCCCTCGGCCCAGGGGCTGCGCCGCGAGGCGCCGGGCACCGCGGCCAGCTCGTCGTCCGTCATCTCGGAGACGGTCCCGCCCAGCAGCACGCTCCAGCCCGAGCCGGCGAGATCGTCATGATGATCCACCTCGAAGGCCACCCGCAGGGTGCTCTCGGTCAGCGCACGGAGCAGGCCGGTCGGCGCGGTGCGGATGACCACGTCATGGCCGTCGACGAGGTAGTTCACGGGGATGATCTGCACGCGGTCATCCGCCACGAAGCCGACCCGTCCCACGGTCGTCGCCCTGAGCAGCTCGTGACATTCCTGCTCGCTCAACTCGGTCATCATCTCGGCACCGTCCTCCCGGCTCGCTCCGAGCGTACCCCGGTGTCGGATGCCCCGAATAGACTCGAAGTGCCATGACCGACGCCCCTCTCATCGTCCCCGCATCCTCCGGCCCCCGCCCCTCCGACGGCCGCGACGAGCTGCTCGCCGGACTCAATCCGCAGCAGCTCGAGGCGGTGACCCACCGCGGCAGCGCCCTGCTCATCGTCGCCGGTGCCGGGTCGGGCAAGACGAGCGTGCTGACCCGCCGGATCGCCCTGCTGCTGCGCCAGCGCGAGGCGTGGCCGAGCCAGATCCTCGCGATCACGTTCACGAACAAGGCTGCGGCCGAGATGCGCGAGCGCGTCACGGATCTCGTGGGCGACGTCGCCCGCGGCATGTGGATCTCGACCTTCCACTCCGCGTGCGTGCGGATCCTGCGGCGAGAGGCCGAGCAGTTCGGCTTCACGAAGTCGTTCACGATCTACGACTCGGGCGACTCCCGCGCGCTGCTGAAGAGACTGGTGAAGGACCACGACGCCGATGCGTTCGGCATGACTCCCGGATCGGTGCAGTCGCGCATCTCGAAGCTGAAGAACGAGCTGACGGATGCCGAGGGCTTCGCCCGTCAGGCGAATCTCAGCGACCCCGGCGAACGCAAGTTCGCCGACGTCTTCGCCGACTACCAGCGTGCACTGCAGAAGGCGAACGCCTTCGACTTCGACGACCTCATCGGCCAGACCGTCTACCTGTTCCGAGCCTTCCCGCACGTCGCCGACGTGTATCGCCGTCGCTTCCGGCACATCCTCGTCGACGAGTACCAGGACACGAACCACGCGCAGTACGCCCTGATCCACGAGCTGACCCGCCCGGTCTCGGGCGAGGGAGCGGAACCCGAGCCGTATGCGCTGAACGGCATGATGATCTTCGAGCCCGACCCTTCGACGGGCTCAGGGCCCCAGGGCACCGCTGATGCCGAGGGGGCGTCGCTGACGGTGGTCGGCGACTCCGACCAGTCCATCTACGCCTTCCGCGGCGCCGACATCCGCAACATCAGCGAGTTCGAGCGCGACTTCCCCGGAGCGAAGGTCGTGCTGCTCGAGCAGAACTACCGATCGACGCAGAACATCCTGTCGGCGGCGAACGCCGTGATCGGCAACAACTTCGATCGCAAGGCGAAGAACCTGTGGAGCGACCGCGGACCCGGCGAGAAGATCGTGGGCTTCACCGGCTACTCGCAGCACGACGAGGCCCAGTTCGTCACCGATGAGGTCGAGGCGCTGCGGCGCGCGGGCATCCCGTACTCCGAGATGGCCGTCTTCTACCGCACCAACTCGCAGTCGCGTGCACTGGAAGAGATCTTCATCCGCTCGGCCGTGCCGTACAAGATCATGGGCGGCACGAAATTCTACGAGCGCGCCGAGATCAAGGACGCCCTCGCGTACCTCGTCGCCGTCGCGAACCCGGCTGATGAGATGGCCGTCCGTCGCATCCTGAACAGGCCTCGGCGCGGCATCGGCGACGTCACCGAGACGTCGATCGCGCGCTTCGCGGAAGAGCACGGGCTCAGCTTCCGCGATGCGCTGCGCAATGCCCCACTGCTGGGTGTGGGCCCCAAGATCCAGGCCGCGATCATGCAGCTCGACTCGGTGCTGAACCAGGCGGGCGAGATCCTCACCCCGTCGTCGGGTGAGGTGCCACCGGCGACTTCCGTCGCCGAGGGGCTCACCGTGCTGCTGAACGGCAGCGGGTACTTCGACATGCTGCGCGCCAGTCGCGACCCGCAGGATGAGGCGCGGCTCGAGAACCTCGACGAGTTCGTCGCCGTGGCGCGCGACTTCGCGCGCAACAACCCCGACGGTGCGATCGCGGACTTCCTCACCGAAGTGGCGCTGGTGTCGGATGCCGACGATCTCGATGACGAGTCGGGGGTGGTGTCGATGATGACCATGCACACCGCCAAGGGGCTGGAGTACGACGCGGTGTTCGTGACCGGCGTCGAGGAAGACCTCATCCCGCACCGGATCTCTGCGGGCGAGCCCGGCGGGCCGCAGGAGGAGCGCCGGCTGTTCTACGTCGGCCTCACCCGCGCCCGCAAGCGGCTGCACCTGTCGCTGGCGATGACCCGCGCGCAGTTCGGCGAGGTCTCTGTCGCCATGCCCAGCCGGTTCCTGCAGGAGATCCCCGGCGATCTCGTCGACTGGCGCCAGTCGCCGGGCGACGTGAACTCCCGCGGAGGGATGCAGTCGCGCGCGTTGAACGCGCGCCGACCCGGCGGCGGCTTCGGTGGGCGCACCACCGACCCGTTCGCGCCGAAGTCACTGCCCAAGGGCGGCGGGCTGAAGCCGCTGGCGACGGCGATGGACCGCTTCCCGAACAAGGTCACCGGCAAGGTCCGCGACAACGGTGAACTCGAGCTGGCATCGGGCGACCGCATCCGTCACGATGACTTCGGTGAAGGGCGCGTCGAGGCCGTGACCGGCGAAGGGGCCAAGCGCATCGCGCACGTGCGTTTCGACTCGGCAGGGCAGAAGAAGCTGCTCATCAAGATCGCACCGATCACGAAGCTCTGAGACCTCCGGGAGCCCTGTGGCGCCGGGCGGCTCGCGCGCATTCCGTGCGGTTAGGCTGGCTCACATGGCCCTCTTCTCTCGCCGCAAGAAGTCCGACGACCAGCCGACCGCCCCCGCGGCACCCGCAGCTGAGGCCGAGACCGTCGACGAGCCCGCGGCCGAGGTGGCGGCCGAGTCGGTGCCGGAGGTCAGCATCTCGGTGCAGGCCTTCCGCGGGGTCGGCGCCGACGCCGGTCCCGAGGTGAGTCTGCCCACCGAGAGCACTTCCGAGAGCGCGCCGGCCCCCGCACGCCCCTCGTCCCCCTCGGCTCAACGGCTCCCGGGGGAACAGCAGGATCTCCCCGGCGCCGAGCAGACGGTGCCGCGCCTTCCGCTCGCGCCGGCGATGCCGCCCGAGCAGACCCACACCGTCGACGGACTCACCGACAACGTCCTGCTTCGCGAGGCGCTGGCCGAGCTGCAGGAGGGGGCGACGAACGAGCAGCTGCTCGGCGTGATGCGTCAGTCGCTGCAGGGGCATCTCTACCTGCGCGTGCACGGAGACGCCCGCGAGCAGATCAGCTCGGGCAAGCCGCTCTCGGTCGGGGTCGTCCGCGATGGCGAGCGCTCGTTCATGCTCGCCTACAGCTCCGGCCGCGCCCTGCAGCAGTCGCTGGAGGGGGTCGAAGACGCGGCGGCGACCTCGGCGATCGCCCAGCCGACGACAGCGGTCTACCAGCAGGTGATCGCCGGCGGATTCACCGGCATCATCATCGACAACTCCTCCGCGCCGCATCGTGCGGTGTTCCCCACCGAGCTGCTGCAGAAGGCCGTCGAGCAGGCGGACGAGAACATGGCGGTGAAGAGCGCGCTGGCCGCAGCCCGCGACGAGCAGAGCGCCGTCCGCGTGGCGGAGGCGCTCGCCGGCACCCGCTGCTGGGTGGCCGTCAACGACGGCTCGAACGGTCAGCCCGTCGGCATCGCCGAAGCCCACGCGACCGACGGACGCCGGTTCCTGCAGGTGTTCTCGCACCCGCTCGAGGTCGTGGCCCTCGGCCGCAAGGAACAGCCGCTGCCGTTCCAGCCCGAGCAGCTGGCGAAGGTGCTCGGCGAGCACTCCGGGCTCGCGGGCGTTCTGGTCGACATTGCGGGCCCGTCGATCGCGATCGAGCGTGATGCGCTGAGTGCCGTGCTGGTGCTCGGAGTCGAGATCGGCGACGAATGACGACACCCTCATCACCGCCGTCACCCGGCACATGAACGCGGAGCAGCTTCTCGACGATTCCCGCTGGGCTGCGCTGCATCCTCCTGCTCTGCGCCGAACCGCCGCTGGACCGGGACCTGACCCTCCTGGTCGGGGCGGACTGGCGCGAGCGGGTGGGGCCGTGCCCGCCACGGCGGCCTACGCCCAGCGCATCGACGAGGTCGCCCGAGAAGGATGGCTCGGCGGAGTCCGCCCTGCCACCCGAAGGAGATCGCCGCAAGGTGCTGTCCGGCCGACAGCAGGCGCTCTAGTGTCGGAGCATGGCCTCTGAGCGAGTGAAGCTGACTGTGCAGGATCCCGACGGCGAACGCGTGGTCGACCTGTCGAGCCCGAACAAGGTGGTCTGGCCCACAGACGACGGCGAAGGCATCACCAAGGCCGAGTACGCCGACTACGTGCAGCAGGTGGCGGGGGCGTTTCTGACATCCACCGGCCACCGACCGGTGTCTCTCGAGCGGTTCCGCGACGGCATCCGGGGCGAGCAGTTCTTCTCCAAGAACCCGCCCAAGGGCACGCCCGACTACGTCGAGTCGGTGATGTGCACGTACAACAGCGGTCGCCGGCATCCGCAGCTCGTGCTCACCCGCCCGAGCGCGATCGTGTGGGCGGTGCAGATGAACACCGTCGTGTTCCACCCCTGGGCATCCCTCGCATCGAACACCGACAACCCGGTCGAGCTGCGCATCGACCTCGACCCGCAGCCGGGCACCGGCATCGAGCAGGCCATCCCCGCCGCCGTCGGGCTGCGCGAGGTGCTGCGCGAGGCGGGGCTCGATCCGTTCATCAAGACCAGCGGCAACCGCGGCCTGCACGTGTTCAGCCCGATCGTGCCCGAGTGGGAGTTCCTCACGGTGCGTCACGCGGTGATCGCCGCCGGGCGAGAACTCGAGCGCCGGATGCCGGATCGAGTCACGACCAACTGGTGGAAGGAGGAGCGCGGCGAGCGGATCCTCGTCGACTTCAACCAGGCGAACCGTGACCGCACCATCGCCGGGGCCTACAGCCCACGGGCCAAGCCCAACGCGCCGGTGTCGACTCCGATCCACTGGGAGGAGCTCGACGACCTCGACCCGGCACGGTTCACGGTGCGCACCGTGCCCGCACGCCTTGCCGACATCGGCGACCCGTGGGCGAGCATGCAGGACTCGCCCGCCCGGATCGACACGCTGCTCGCGTGGTGGGAGCGCGACGTCGAGAACGGGCTCGGCGAGCTGCCGTTCCCACCCGAGTTCCCGAAGATGCCGGGCGAGCCGCCGCGCGTGCAGCCGAGCAAGAAGGTCGCCGAGAACTGGGACGAGAACGGCGAGCGCGCCGACGACTGACGGCGGCCGCCCTGGCGCTCCAGTAGCGCCCGAGCTCGCCGGCTACTGGAGCACGTCCGCCAGGTCGTACCCTTCGACCGTCTCGAGCTGGCCGTACGTGCACGAGCGGGCGTCGCGGTCAGGCCGCCAGCGCTCGAACTGCACGGTGTGCCGGAACCGGTCGCCCTCGAGTTGGTCGTAGCGCACCTCGAGCACGCGCTCGGGACGCAGCCGCACGAACGTCATGTCCTTCGCACCCGTGAACCGCGAGCGCTCGCTCTCGCCGGTCACCGCGCCGCCCGACTCGTCGCGCACGACGAGCGGGGCGAGGTCGTCGACGAGCTTCCGGCGCATGGCATCCGTCCAGGCGGCGACGCCGCCGACCTGACGCAGGATGCCTGACTCGTCGTACAGCCCGACCAGCAGCGACCCGACGCCCGAGCCGCTCTTGTGCAGGCGATAGCCGAGCGCGACGACGTCGGCGCTGCGGGCGTGCTTGATCTTGATCAGGGCGCGCTTGCCGGGTGCGTACGGGTCGTCGAGCGGTTTCGCGACGACGCCGTCCAGGCCCGCCCCCTCGAACTCCGCCAGCCATCGACGGGCGAGGTCGGGATCGTCGGTGGTGCGGGTCAGGTGCAGCGGATGCGGGGCATCCGACAGCATCCGCTCGAGTCGCGCCCGCCGCTCGCGGAACGGATGCTGCTGCAGATCCTCCTCGCCGTCGGCGAGCAGATCGAAGGCGATGAACATCGCGGGGGTCTCAGCGGCCAGCTTCGCCACTCGCGAGGCGGCCGGGTGGATGCGCTGGCTGAGCGCCTCCCAATCGAGGCGCTGCGCGCCCGCGGGCCCGGTCGCCACGACGATCTCGCCGTCGAGCAGGCACGGCCCCGGCAGGATGCCGGCGAGCTGCTCGACGAGCTCGGGAAAGTAGCGGGTCAGCGGCTTCGCCCCGCGCGAGCCGATCTCGAGGGTCTCGCCGTCCCAGGCGACGAGCCCGCGAAAGCCGTCCCACTTCGGCTCGTACAGCAGCGGGCGCTTCGCCGGGTCGGGGATGGATGCCGCCGCCTTGGCGAGCATCGGAGCGGGGATGTCGTACATGTGCCGGTCCTCCCGTGTCGGATCACACGAGTCTGGCACGAGAGGACCGGCGACACGGGGCGTTGCGGATGAGAGAATGAGAGCAATGAACGAAGTACAGGGCCCGACCCCCGCAGGAACCTCCCGTCCGTATCGATCTCTCGCGGAGGCGCTGCGCGCGCACCGGATCCCCGTCGAGAATCACGAGTTCATCGCCGCGGTGACCGAAGCCGTCGGAATCAGCAGCTACATCGATCGCGGCAGGTACGTCGAGGCGATCCGCCGCACGTCCGCAGCCCCCCTGCACATCGGCCGGACGTACATCAACGGCTTCGCCGAAGACGAGCAGGTGAGTGTGGGGGGCCGGATGCTGCCGCTGCTGGCCAGCGAGGGACGCGCGCCGTACTTCTACGTGACTCAGCCCAGCGCGCTGCCGGCCACCTCGGCGGCGAAGCGCCCGGCATCCGCCGCCCGGACCCGTGCGGCATCCCGCACCGCACCCGAGCCGCGTGCGCCCAAGGCGACGAACCTCGCCGAGCGCGACTACGGCGTGTGCGACGTGTGCTTCATGGTGAAGAACGCGTCGGGCAGGTGCGGCTGCGACGAGTGACGTCGACCGCCGCGTCAGGACAGCTGAGCCTGCACGCGCCGTGAGATCTCGGCGACCGGCATCGACCGCGGGAACACGGCGACGACGACATCGTCGTCTGCCGGGGTGATCGCCTCGGGCAGCACGCCGTAGCGGCGGCGCACATCGTCGAGGGCGTCCTGCAGCACGCTCAGCTGCACGCGGCTGCCGCGCAGCAGCTGACGCAGCACATGGTTGTGCACGGCGGTGATCAGGGCCGAGAACCCGACGGCGTCGATGGGCGCGATGCCCGGCAGGGAGTCGCGCAGGTACTCGTCGAACAGCCGCTCGTACCGGAACACCGTGACGATCTCGCGATCGCGCAGCACGGGCACGTCGCGCACGATCTCGTACCGTCGACGGGCGAGCTCGGGATCCCGGGCGAAGTGCGTGAACACGCGCTCCGACGCCTCGCACACCGCGGCCCACGGGTCGTCGTGCGATTCGGAGAGGAACTGCCGCAGCTCATCGAGCAGGGCCTCGTGATCGATGAACACCACGTCCTCCTTGCCGCCGAACTGGCGGAAGAAGGTCGACCGCGAGACGCCCGCGGCCTTCGCGATCTGCTCGACGGACGTCTGATCGAAGCCCTGGGCGCTGAAGAGTTCGAGGGCCGCGGCGACCACGCCGGTGCTCAGATCTGCGGATTCGTGCATGGCGAAAGCCTAGACCGCGGCGTCCGTGCGCGCCGGTCGACGTCACGGGGCGCTCAGATCGCGGTAGTAGGCTGGGGGACTGGTCGATGTCTCGACATCGAGGGAATCACCAGACCAGAGCAGCCCAGTGAAGGAACCACAGTGGATCTGTACGAGTACCAGGCACGAGACGTTTTCGAGAAGTACGGAGTGCCGGTCCTCGCCGGCATCGTCGCCGACACACCCGAGGAGGTGAGGGCGGCCGCCGAGAAGATCGGCGGTGTCGTGGTCGTCAAGGCACAGGTCAAGACCGGTGGTCGCGGCAAGGCCGGCGGTGTAAAGGTCGCCAAGACCCCCGACGAGGCATACGAGGCCGCGAAGGCCATCCTCGGTCTTGACATCAAGGGCCACGTCGTCAAGCGCGTCATGGTCGCGCAGGGTGCCCGCATCGCGGAGGAGTTCTACTTCTCGGTGCTGCTCGACCGCGCCAACCGCTCATACCTGTCGCTGTGCAGCGTCGAGGGCGGCATGGAGATCGAGCAGCTCGCCGTCGAGAAGCCCGAGGCTCTCGCGCGCGTCGAGGTCAACCCGCTGACCGGCATCGACAAGGCCAAGGCCGTTGAGATCGCTCAGGCGGCGAACTTCCCCGACGAGCTCGTCGAGAAGGTCGCCGACGTGTTCGTCAAGCTCTACGAGGTCTACAAGGGCGAGGACGCCACCCTCGTCGAGGTCAACCCGCTCGTGCGCACCGAAGACGGCGACATCATCGCCCTCGACGGCAAGGTCACCCTCGACGACAACGCGTCCGAGATCCGTCACCCCGAGCACGAGGCCCTCGCCGACAAGGACTCCGAGAACCCCCTCGAGGCGAAGGCCAAGGCATCCGGCCTCAACTACGTCAAGCTCGACGGACAGGTCGGCATCATCGGCAACGGCGCAGGCCTGGTCATGTCGACCCTCGACGTCGTCGCCTACGCCGGCGAGAACCACGGCGGCGTGAAGCCGGCGAACTTCCTCGACATCGGCGGCGGCGCGTCCGCCACCGTCATGGCCGCCGGCCTCGACGTCATCCTCGGCGACGAGCAGGTCAAGAGCGTGTTCGTGAACGTCTTCGGCGGCATCACGTCCTGTGTCGCGGTCGCCGAAGGCATCGTGAAGGCCCTCGAGATACTCGGTGACGCGGCGACCAAGCCGCTCGTCGTGCGCCTCGACGGCAACCAGGTCGAAGAGGGTCGCGAGATCCTCGCCGCAGCCAACCACCCGCTGGTCACCCTCGCCGCGACCATGGACGAGGGCGCCGACAAGGCCGCCGAGCTGGCGAACGCCTGACCCTTCGACGGGACCGGATTTAAGGAACAGACATGTCGATCTTCATCAACAAGGACTCCAAGGTCATCGTCCAGGGCATCACCGGCGGTGAGGGCACCAAGCACACCGCCCTGATGCTCAAGGCTGGCACCAACATCGTCGGCGGCGTGAACGCTCGCAAGGCCGGCACCACCGTCGCGCACACCGACAAGGACGGCAACGCCGTCGAGCTCCCCGTCTTCGGCTCGGTCGCCGAGGCCATGGAGAAGACCGGTGCCGACGTCTCGATCGCCTTCGTGCCCGGCGCCTTCACCAAGGACGCCATGGTCGAGGCCATCGACGCCGAGATCCCGCTGCTCGTCGTCATCACCGAGGGCGTGCCCGTCGGCGACAGCGCTGAGGCGTGGGCGTATGCCACCGAGAAGGGCAACAAGACCCGCATCATCGGCCCGAACTGCCCCGGCATCATCACCCCGGACGAGTCGCTGGTCGGCATCACCCCGGCGAACATCACCGGCAAGGGCCCGATCGGTCTCGTGTCGAAGTCGGGCACGCTGACCTACCAGATGATGTTCGAGCTGCGCGACCTGGGCTTCTCGACCGCCATCGGCATCGGCGGCGACCCGGTCATCGGCACCACGCACATCGACGCGCTCGCCGCGTTCGAGGCCGACCCCGAGACCAAGGCGATCGTCATGATCGGCGAGATCGGCGGCGACGCGGAGGAGCGCGCGGCCGATTACATCAAGGCCAACGTCACCAAGCCGGTCGTCGGCTACGTCGCGGGCTTCACCGCTCCCGAGGGCAAGACCATGGGCCACGCCGGCGCCATCGTGTCGGGCTCGGCGGGAACCGCGCAGGCCAAGAAGGAGGCCCTCGAGGCCGCCGGCGTCAAGGTGGGCAAGACCCCGTCCGAGACCGCCGACCTGATGCGCGCCATCGTCGAGGCTCTCTAGTCGCGAAGCACGTCCAGCACACGCTCGATGGCCCCGGGATCCGATCCCGGGGCCATCGGCGTCTTCGCCCACCGGGGGCACACATGGCAGGATTGAGACATGCGCTCCTCGAGACTTCCGCAGCTGCTGCGCGGAACATCGTCGGCGCTGGTGGCCACCTTCACCGCACTGCTCGGTCACGTCTCGGCCGGGGGAGCGATGCCCGGCGTCCTCGGTGTCGTCGTGCCGCTTGTGCTGTCGAGCATGGTCAGCGTGCTGCTCGCCGGACGACGGCTCTCGCCCGCACGGCTGCTGCTCGCCGTCTCGGCCAGTCAGTTCCTGTTCCACGAGCTGTTCGTCCTGGGCTCCTTCACCCCCGTCGGCGGCCTCACCGTGCACCAGCACGGGCTGCCGGCGGTGCTGCCCGGCGGTGAGTCGAGCATCGCGGCCCCGGCCGCGGGGATGTGGCTCGGTCACGTGCTCGCCGCTCTCCTGACCACGGCGGCACTGCACCGCGGTGAAGTGCTGCTGACGAGGCTCGGGCGGCTCGCCGGACGGCTGACGACCTGGCTCGTCTCCGCCCTCGTCAGGCGTCTGCCTGCGGTGACGCCCCGGCCCGGTCTGCGCTTCCCCCTGCGCGCCGCCGACGACGGAGCGCTCGACACGGGCATCCGCTTCATCCGTGTCCGGCCCCGTCGGGGACCACCGCTGCCTTCCCGCATCTGAGAGGCGTCGTCCATCCGGATGACGCCGTCCGCGCCTGCGCGCGGACCGCGCACCCGCCACCGAGGCGGGCGTGCATCGTCGTGCGTGCACGGCGAGAACAGATCTGAAAGGCATCACCATGCACACCACTGACCGTCGATTCACCCGCCCGGCCCTCGCCCTGGCCGCCGCGCTGCTCGTGCTCACCGGCTGCGCCCCCTCCACCGCGGGGCCGAACCCGAGCGCGTCCGCCCTGCACGGCTCCGACGCGGCCGGGCAGGCGGTGACCATCGAGGACGCGTGGGTCAAATCGGCCGCCGACGGCATGACCGCCGGTTTCGGCATCCTGTCGAACCCCACCGACGGAGACATCACGCTGGTGTCGGCGCGCTCCGACGCCGCCCAGCGCATCGAACTGCACGAGACCGTCGCCGACTCGGCCAGCGGCGGCACCACCATGCGGCAGGTGCAGGGCGGGCTGGTCATCCCCTCCGGCGGCACCCTCGCGCTCGAGCCCGGCGGGGACCACCTCATGCTGATGGGGCTGACGGCAGCGCTCGAAGCCGGCCAGGAGGTGCGGTTCACGCTGACGTTCTCGGACGAGTCGACCATGTCGTTCGCTGCGGACGTGAAGGACTTCACCGGCGCACAGGAGCACTACGAGTCCGATCACGACGACCACGACGAGCACGATTCGGATCAGGGCCACTGATGACCGCGCGCAGCGATCACGCCGCGCGCGCAACAGGGCCGACCTCCCGCCCCACGCGGCGGCAGCTCCTCTTCGGAGGGGCTGCCGCCGGGGCGGGGGCGCTCGTCGCGCTCGGCGCCGAGCGGCTCTCGATCCCCGCATCCGCGCCATCGGCCGCCGCACCCGCGTTGCACGGCCGCGCCGTCGTGCCGTTCCACGGAACCCATCAGGCGGGCATAGCCACCGATGCCCCCGCACACGCGACGCTCATCGTGCTCACCCTGCACCCGCAGACCGACCGCGAGCGGATGCGCCGCATGATGCGCGTGCTCAGCGACGACGCCGCCCGGCTCACCGCCGGGCTGCCCGCTCTCGCCGACACCGAGCCCGAGCTCGCCCGCGAACCCGCACGGCTCACGGTGACGTTCGGGTTCGGATCGGAGTTCGTCGCACGCGCGGGCGGCAGCGCGCCGACGTGGCTCGCGCCGCTGCCGCCGTTCTCGATCGATCGGCTGCGCCCGGAGTTCACCGGCGGCGATCTGCTCATCCAGATCGCCGCCGACGATCCGATGTCGGTCGCGCACACCGCCCGGATGCTGCTGAAGGACGCCCGCAGCTTCGCCGCCGTGCACGGGGTGCAGCACGGGTTCCGGCAGGCGCACGGCACGGTGGCGCCAGGCACCACCATGCGCAACCTGTTCGGTCAGGTCGACGGCACGGCCAACCCGCGGCCCGGCGACGCCGACTTCGACACGGTGGTGTGGAGCGCCGACGGATGGCTGGCAGGGGGCACCGGGATGGTCGTGCGGCGCATCCGGATGAACCTCGACACCTGGGACGAAGTCGACCGCGGGGCACGGGAGTTCGCCGTCGGGCGAAGGCTCGACACCGGGGCGCCGCTGACCGGAGATGAGGAGCACGATGAGCCCGACTTCGCCGCGAAGGACCGGCTGGGCTTTCCGGTGATCCACGACCTGGCGCACATCCGCCGTGCGCGCTCAGCCGACCCGGGGGAGCGGATCTTCCGCCGCGCGTACAACTATGACGTCCCCTCGACCGACCCCGACTCGGTCTCGGAGTCGGGCCTGATGTTCATCTCGTTCCAGGCGGACGTCGCGCGTCAGTTCACGCCGATGCAGGAGCGGCTCGCGAAGGCGGATCTGCTGAACATCTGGACCACGCCGATCGGCAGTGCGGTGTTCGCCGTGCCGCCCGGCTGCGCACCGGACGGATACATCGGCGAGACGCTCCTCGAGGGGTGAGCGACCCCTCGAGCGACCCGCTAGACTGATGCGCGAAGGCCCCGGGCTCCACCCCGGGGCCTTCGTCATGCTCGCGGCTCAGCTGAACAGCATCTCCACCGGTCCGCGGGCGAAGTAGATCACGAAGCCGCCGGTGACGATCCACAGCAGCGGGCTGATCTCACGTGCCTTGCCCGAGAGCCCTCGCGCGGCGACCCAGCCGATGAAGCCCGCGCCGATGCCGTTCGCGATCGAGTAGGTCATCGGCATGACCGACACGGTGAGGAAGACGCCGAACAGCGCCGAGAAGTCGGTGAGGTCGATGAACCGGATCTGGCTCATCATCAGCGCGCCGACGATCACCAGCGCGGCCGCGGCGACCTCGGTGGGCACGATCGACACCAGGGGGGTGAAGAACATCGCGATCAGGAACAGGCCTCCGGTGATGAGGTTCGCGAAGCCTGTGCGCGCGCCCTCGCCGATGCCTGCTCCCGACTCGATGAACACGGTGTTCGACGATCCCGAGGTGGCCCCTCCCATGACGGCGCCCACGCCCTCCACGATCAGGGCCGACTTCAGGCGCGGGAAGTTGCCGCGCTCGTCGGCGAGATCCGCCTCCTTCGCGAGGCCGGTCATGGTGCCCATGGCGTCGAAGAAGTTGGTGAACACCAGGGTGAAGACGAGCATGAGAGCGGCGAGCGCGCCGATGCGGCCGAAGGCGCCGAACAGGTCGACCTGGCCGATCAGCGAGAGGTCGGGCAGACTGACCAGCTGCGAGGGCAGGGCGGGCACCGAGAGGCCCCAGCCGCCGAGGTTGTCGTCGCCCTTGGCGCCGATGTGCCAGATCGCCTCGACGAGGATGGCGAGCACGGTGCCCGAGACGAGCCCGATCAGGATGCCGCCCTTCACCTTCCGCGCCACGAGCACCCCGGTGAGCAGCAGCGTGACCACGAAGATGAGCGTGGGAACCGTCGCGACCGAGCCGCCGACGCCCAGCGCCACGGGCGGCGACGCGCTGGCCGTCACGAACCCGGCGTTGACGAAGCCGATGAACGCGATGAACAGGCCGATGCCCACGGTGATGGCGATCTTCAGCTGCATGGGAACGGCGTCGAAGATCATGCGGCGCAGACCCGTGGCGCTGAGCAGCACGATGATCAGGCCGTTGATGACGACCAGGCCCATGGCCTCGGGCCAGGTGACCTCGCCGACGACCGAGAACGCGAGGAACGCGTTGATGCCGAGCCCGGCGGCGAACCCGAACGGCAGGCGCGCCACGAGACCGAACAGGATCGTCATGACCGCGGCGGTGAGGCCGGTCACCGCGCTCAGCTGCACGAAGTCGAGCTGGGATCCGGCGACGTCGGTTCCGCTGGAGAGGATGATCGGGTTCAGGATGACGATGTACGCCATCGTCACGAACGTGACCACACCTCCGCGGATCTCGGCGGCGAAGGTCGAACCTCGTCGGGTGATCTCGAAGAAGCGGTCGATCGCGTTGCGCGGTTCGGTGTCAGGGCGCACAGGGGCATCAGTCATCGGGTGGACCTCCGAAGAGAATCTACCGGCTTCACCGCACCGCGCGTGGCCACAGCATGCGGTGCGGATGCACGTCGTAGGCTCGATCCGTCATGCAACGCCTCATCGTCGCGCTTCTCGCCGCCCTCGACGCCGCCATCGCGGTCGCCGTCGGGCTCGCCGTCGTGCTCGCGCCCTTCACCCTGCTCTGGGTGCTGGCGTTCGGGCTCGACGCCGACTGGGGCGCGCTCTGGCCGGTGAGCGGCACGCTGTGGCAGTTCGGACACGGGGTGCCGCTCGAGGTGGTGCTTCCGGATGCCCTGCTCTCGGGCCTCGCCATCCCGAAGGACGCGGCCCGGTTCGCGCTCTCGGTGCCGCCGCTCGCGCTGCTGGTGTTCACCCTGCTCTTCGCCGCACGGTCCGGCCGTCGCGCCGCGGTGGCCGACCGGTGGGTCTCGGGCGTCACCGGGGGAGTGCTCGCCTTCGCCGCGCTCTCCGCCGCCGTCGCCGTGAGCTGCCGCTCGGACGTGCTGCGCGCCGCGCTGTGGGGCGCGATCCTGCTTCCCGCCGCGGTCTACGCGGTCGGCGCGCTCGCCGGCGCGCTACGCCATGCGTGGGAGGAGGGCGACGACGGGCCGATCGATCGGCTCCGCGATCTCATCGACTCGTGGGGCGACTGGGCGGCTGTACCCGGCGAGGCGGTGCGGGGCGCCGCGGTCGCCGCCATCGCGCTGACGGGTGCATCAGCCGTGGGCATCGCCGTGATGACACTGCTGCGCGGCGGGGAGGTCGTGGCGCTGTTCGAAGCGGCGCACGTCGACGCGCTCGGCGCCGCCATGCTCACCGTCGGGCACCTGGCCTACCTGCCGACGCTGATCGTGTGGGCGGCGAGCTGGCTCGCCGGCCCCGGGTTCGCCCTCGGCGCGGGCACCGCGGTCTCGCCCGCGGGCACCGAGCTCGGCGTCGTCCCCGGCATCCCCGTGCTCGGACTGGTGCCCGAGAACTCGTCGATCTGGATGCTGGTGAGCGTTCTCGTGCCGATCGCCTGCGGCGCGGTGGCGGGCTGGACGGTGCGCTCGCGGCTGGTCTGGGAGAACACGGCCGTCGGGTACGGACCCCGGGCCGCCATCGCCGTGGCCATCGCGGCTCTGGCGGCCGGCACGGCCGCGCTGGCCGCGGTTCTCGCATCCGGTTCGATCGGACCCGGCCGACTCGCCCAGGCCGGGCCCGCACCCGGAGCATTCGCGCTCGCGATCGGCATCGAGGTGCTCATCGGCGCCGGCATCCTGCTGCTCGCCCCGCGGCATCGCGACGAGCTCGCCGAAGAGCGCACCGACCGGTGGAACGAGGAGATGGCGGGGCTCACCGCCCCGGTAGACTGACCGGGTGCTGACGCTCGCCGTACTCATCTCCGGTACCGGCTCGAACCTTCGAGCCCTCCTCGAGGCGGCGAGTCACCCCGATTTCCCGGCCAGAGTCATCGCCGTCGGCGCCGACCGTGACGCCGCAGGGCTGGCGCACGCCGAGGAGTTCGGCATCCCCACCTTCACCGTTCCCTATGCCGCCTACCCCAGTCGCGAGGAGTGGGGCCGCGAGCTGGCCGCGCAGCTGGACGCCTGGCAGCCCGACCTCATCGTGCTCAGCGGGCTGATGCGCCTGCTGCCCCCGGCCGTCGTCGAGCGCTACGCGCCGAACATCATCAACACGCATCCCGCCTACCTGCCCGAATTCCCCGGGGCGCACGGCGTGCGCGACGCGCTCGCCACCGGCGCCGCCGAGACAGGAGCGAGCATCATCGTCATCGACGACGGCATCGACAGCGGACCGATCCTCGCCCAGGAGCGCGTGCCGGTGCTGCCGGGCGACACAGAGACGACCCTGCACGACCGCATCAAGCCCGTCGAGCGACGCCTGCTGATCGATGCCGTCCAGCGCATCGCCACCGGAGAGCTGACGCTCTCACGCTGACACCCACACACGACCTCGCCCGAACGAAGGAGCACCCTCATGGCCGGCCCCAGCCTCGACCCCTCGCTGTACCGCGATCGCGACCTCGTGCCGGTGAAGCGCGCCCTGGTCTCGGTGAGCGACAAGTCCGGTCTCGTCGAACTCGCCGAGGCGCTGACCGAGGCGGGCATCGAGATCGTCTCGACCGGCTCGACCGCGCAGACCATCCGGGACGCCGGTCACGAGGTCACCGACGTGGCGTCCGTCACCGGGGTCGCCGAGATGCTCGACGGGCGGGTCAAGACGCTGCACCCGAAGGTGCACGGCGGTCTGCTGGCCGACCTGCGCCTCGAAGACCATGAACGTCAGCTCGAGGACTTCGGCATCGAGCCGTTCGAGCTCGTCGTGGTCAACCTCTACCCGTTCGTCCAGACCGTGGCATCCGGCGCCGAGCCGGACGCCATCGTCGAGCAGATCGACATCGGCGGACCGGCCATGGTGCGCGCTGCGGCGAAGAACCACGCGAACGTCGCGATCGTCGTGTCGCCCGAGTCGTATCCCGCCATCATCGAGGCGGTCGCCGAGGGCGGCACCACGCTCGTGCACCGGCGCGAACTCGCCGCACGCGCCTTCGCGCACACGGCCAACTACGACTCGGCCGTCGCGCAGTGGTTCTCGGAGCGCACCCTCGCCGAGAGCGGGGACCTGCCGGCCCACCTCACCGTGAAGGCCGAGCGCCTGGCCACCCTGCGCTACGGCGAGAACGCGCACCAGCGCGGCGCGATCTACACCCGCGCCGGCGGCCACGGCATCGCCCAGGCGACCCAGCTGCAGGGCAAGGAGATGTCGTACAACAACTACGTCGACGCCGACGCGGCGCTGCGCGCCGCGTACGACATGGTGCAGCCGGCCGTGGCGATCATCAAGCACGCGAACCCGTGCGGCATCGCGACCACCGCTCGCAACGCGCTCGACCCGATCGCGAGCGCGCACCTGCGCGCTCACGAGTGCGACCCGGTGTCGGCCTACGGCGGAGTGATCGCCGCAAACGGCACCGTGACCCTGAAGATGGCCGAGAACCTGAAGGACATCTTCACCGAGGTCATCGTGGCCCCCTCGTTCGAGCCGGCCGCGCTCGAGGTGTTCAAGGCGAAGAAGAACCTGCGTCTGCTGCAGCTGCCCGCCGACTGGCGGCAGGAGCGGATGGACGTGCGTCTCGTCTCGGGCGGTCTGCTGCTGCAGGATGCCGATCGCTTCCCCGACGACATCGTCTCGGTCGCGACGAACTGGGAGCTCGTCTCGGGCGAGCGGCCCGACGACGTCGAGATGGAGAACCTCATCTTCGCGTGGAAGGCGTGCCGCGCGGTGAAGTCGAACGCGATCGTGCTGGCCAAGGACAACGCGACGGTGGGCGTGGGCATGGGGCAGGTCAACCGGGTCGACTCGTGCCGTCTCGCCGTCGAGCGGGCGGGAGACCGCGCCGCGGGCTCGGTTGCCGCATCCGACGCCTTCTTCCCCTTCGCCGACGGCGTGCAGGTGCTCATCGACGCGGGCATCACCGCGATCGTGCAGCCCGGCGGCTCGGTGCGCGACGAAGAGGTGGTGGATGCTGCCCGCAAGGCCGGCGTGACGATGTTCTTCACCGGAGAGCGTCACTTCTTCCACTGATTCCCACGACGCACTCCGGCACCATCCGGCGGGGGTGCACTGTCGTGTCCGATTTCCGCCAGCCGGGCGCCCGCGGACGTGACAGCATGAAGACATGAGCTTCACAGCCGAGCACGACGAGCGCTACCGTGCGATCAGCGCACGCGACACCCGTTTCGACGGGCAGTTCGTCACGGCTGTGCGCTCCACCCGCATCTACTGCCGTCCGAGCTGCCCCGCCCGCACCCCGAAGCCCGAGAACGTCACCTTCTATCCCACGAGCGCCGCGGCGCACGAGGCCGGATACCGGGCCTGCAAGCGCTGCCTGCCCGAGGCTGCCCCGGGCTCTCCGGCCTGGGACATGCGCGGAGACGCGGCCGCCCGCGCGATGCGACTGATCACCTCAGGCGTCGTCGAGCAGGAGGGGGTCCCCGGCCTCGCCCGCCGCCTCGGCTACTCGCCTAGGCACCTCACGCGGCTGCTGACCACCGAGCTGGGCGCAGGCCCGCTGGCACTCGCCAGGGCGCACCGCGCCCACACCGCGCGCATGCTGCTCGTCGGCACCGACATGCCGGTCTCGGAGGTCGCGTTCTCGGCCGGGTTCTCGAGCATCCGCCAGTGCAACGACACCATCCGCGAAGTCTTCGAGATGACCCCGGGACAGCTCCGCGCGACGCGCCGCTCGTCCGCCCACAGGTCGCAGGGCGCGGCGGCCGACGGCGCGACGCAGGGCATCGTCGACCTGCTGCTGCCGCACCGCGCCCCGATCGACAGGTCGGACCTGTTCGCCTGGATGGCCGCGCGCGCCCTGCCCGGGGTGGAGAGCGCCACGGTGACGTCGTTCGGTCGTCACCTGCGGATGCCCGGCGGCCCCGCGCATCTCGAGATCCGGCAGACGCCCGAGGGGCAGCTTCGCCTGCGCGCGAAGGTCACCCGACTCGCCGACCTCGCCCCGCTCGTCGCGACTGCCCGTCGGCTGTTCGACCTCGACGCCGACCCGCAGGCGATCGACGACGCGCTCTCGGCGCATCCCGAACTGGCGCCGCTCGTGGCCGCCGTGCCCGGCATCCGGGTGCCGGGCACCGCCGACCCGCACGAGATGCTCATCCGCGCCATGGTGGGACAGCAGATCACCGTCGCTGCAGCGCGCACCGCTCTCACCGCGCTCGCCGAGCAGCTGGGGGAGCGCACGCCCGACGGCGGGCTGCTGTTCCCCACGATGGCGGCGATCGCCGAGCACGGCGCCGAGGTGCTGCGCGGGCCGGCGGCGCGCATCCGTGCCGTCACCGGCGCCGCCGCGGCGCTCGCCGACGGGGCGCTCACCCTGACCGTCGGCGACGATGCCGCAGCGCAGCGGGCGGCTCTGCTGGCGATGCCCGGCATCGGGCCGTGGACCGCCGACTACGTGCGGATGCGGGTGATCGGCGACCCCGACGTCTTCCTGCCGGGCGACGTGGCCGTGCGCGCGGGGGCCGTGGCGTCCGGGCTGCCCGGCGATCCGGCATCCCTCACCGCGTGGGCGGCGCGCACGGCGCCCTGGCGCAGCTACCTCACCGCCCATCTGTGGCGCGCGGTGCCGGCCCGGCCGCCGCGCCGCTCCCCGCGCTCAGCACCCAAGGAGAAGTCATGACCGCGCTCGTCCAGACCGTCCCGACCCCCGACGGGCCCCTCACGATCCTCGTCGACGAGGCGCAGCGCGTGCTCGCCTCGGGCTGGACCGACGACCAGGCCGCGATCATCGCGCGCGTGCATCCCGCGCTGCGGCCCGCCGCAGTCGCGGAGGGGGAGACGGATGCCGCGCCCGCGGCCCGCGCGTACTACGCCGGCGACCTGCACGCCATCGACGAGGTGGTCGTCCGCCAGCGCGGCACCGCACTGCAGTCCGCCGGCTGGGAGGCGCTGCGCCGCATCGAACCCGGCCGCCCGCTCAGCTACAGCCAGTTCGCTGTCGAGCTCGGCAGCCCTCAGGCCGTGCGCGCGGCGGCGTCGATCTGCGCGCGCAACGCGCCCGCCCTGTTCGTGCCCTGCCACCGCGTGCTGCGTTCGGACGGGTCGCTGGGCGGCTTCGCATGGGGGCTGCCGGTGAAGCAGAGCCTGCTCGCCCGCGAGCGCGGCGAGAATATGATCGGCGGCGCACTCTTGCGCGCGGCGCTCCCGTCGCAATAGGCTCGAAGGCTGTCGCGCCGACCGGGCGATGAAGCCGAGCCAGGAGGACACCATGATCACGACGACTCTCACGTCCCGCCTCGGCTCGCGCGCACTCCGTCAGCGCGACTGAGCACGCGACGCGCGACTCCGGTCGCCCACGTCGCCCTCGCACCGGACGCCACGGCATCCGCCTTCCCTTCGTCACCCGCTCGCCACGCAACCGAGAGTCATGTCTGTCAGCTCGTCTTCGTCCCTGTCCACGTTCGCCGCGCTCTGGCGGCTGAAGCCCTTCGTGCAGCCGATCCTCGGCCGCCTCATCGGCGGCGCGCTCAGCGCGCTCGCCGCCGCCGTGATCGCCCTGATGATCCCGATCGTTCTCGAGCAGGTCGTGAAGGAGTTCGATCTGGGAGCGGGCGCCGACGGCTCGGTCGGGTTCATCCTCGTCGGCGCGTTCGGCGTGCTGGCCCTCTCCCTCGGCGAGGCGGTGATGGTGTGGCTGCGCCGCTGGTTCGTGCTGACCCCGGCCACCGAGGTCGAGTATCAGATGCGCTCGGAGCTGTACTCGCGACTGCAGGGCCTTCCCGTCGCCTTCCACGACCGCTGGCAGTCGGGTCAGCTGCTCAGCCGCATGATGCAGGACATCAACATCATCCGGCGGTGGCTGGCGTTCGGTCTGATCCTGCTGGTCGTCAACATCCTCACCATCGCGATCGGCGCGGTGCTGCTGTTCCGCTGGCACTGGCTGCTCGGCGCGATCTTCCTCGTCACCGGCGTGCCGATGTGGATCCAGGGGTACCTGTTCGAGAAGCGCTACGGCGCGCTCGCCAGGCGCAGCCAGGATCAGGCCGGTGACCTGGCCACCAGCGTCGAGGAGAGCGTGCACGGCATCCGCGTCCTCAAAGCGTTCGGGCGGGGCAAGCACGCTCTCGTGCGGTTCAGCCGCCAGGCCGAGACCCTGCGCGAGACCGAGCTGCGCAAGGGGCGCGCGATCGCCGAGATCTGGTTCTGGCTCGACCTCATGCCGCAGATCGCGTTCGGGCTCAGCCTCATCTCGGGCATCTGGCTGATCGTGCAGGGGCAGATCGACGTGCCGCAGCTGTTCGCGTTCTTCGCGATGGCCGCCGTGCTGCGCTGGCCGATCGAGTCGATCGGCTTCTTGTTCTCATTCATGCTCGACGCGCGCACCGCGACCGACCGGGTGTTCGAGATCTATCAGGAGACGAACACGATCACCGACCCCGCGCAGCCGGTGCGGCTCGACGAGCCCCGCGGCGAGCTGGCGTTCGAGGGCGCCCGGTTCCGCTACCAGGACGCGGGTGCGCACGAACGAGACCTGCTCGACGGGATCGACCTCGTGCTGCGCCCGGGCGAGACCATGGCACTCGTCGGCCTCACCGGGTCGGGCAAGACCACCCTGACCACGCTGCCGGCCCGCCTGTACGACGTGACGGGCGGTCGGGTCACCCTCGATGGCGTCGACGTGCGCGACCTCGAGCTGTCCGAGCTGCGCCGGCACGTGGCGATGGCGTTCGAGGACGCGACGCTGTTCTCGGCATCCGTGCGTGAGAACGTGCTGCTCGGCCGCGCCGATCTCGACATCCACGGCGCCGAGGGGGAGCGGGTGCTGCGCGAGGCGCTGGATGTCGCCCAGGCCGGGTTCGTCGACACGCTGCCCGAGGGCGTCGAGACGGTCATCGGCGAAGAGGGGCTGAGTCTGTCGGGCGGCCAGCGTCAGCGCCTGGCGCTGGCGCGTGCCGTCGCCGCAGACCCGAAGGTGCTCGTGCTCGACGACCCGCTGTCGGCTCTCGACGTCGACACCGAGGCGCTCGTCGAAGAGGCCCTGCGTCACGTTCTCGCCGAGACGACCGCGCTTATCATCGCCCATCGCCCGTCGACGGTCGCGCTCGCCGACCGGGTCGCGCTGCTCGAGCGGGGACGCATCACCGCGGTGGGGACCCACTCCGAGTTGCTGCGCACCAGCACGCACTACCGGCATGTGATCTCGAGTCTGGAGGCCGAGGAGGCGGCGCGCACCGGCGCGATCGACATCATCACCGACGCTTCCGCGGGCCCAGCGACCCAGATCGACGAAGAGGAGGTGCAGGCATGAGCATCGCAGGCACCCAGGGCGAAGACCGCTCCGACTACACGAAGGCCGAGAGCCGCGCGATCCGGCAGCGGTCGCTGCGTCTGCTCGGCTCGCTCATCGCTCCGCTGCGGCTGCGCATCGTCATCGCCGCGCTCGTGCTCGTCGTCTCGACGGCGCTGCAGGTGGCTGGTCCCATCCTCATCGGCATCGCGCTGGACCGGGCCCTGCCGCAGCTGCTGCAGACGGCCGACTGGATGCCGGCGATCACCGTCACCATCGTCTATCTCGTCGCCGGCATCCTGGCCTCCGCGCTGATCGGGCTGTACGTCGTGCTCGCGGCCCGCATCACGCAGGCCGTGCTGCTCGACCTGCGCAAGCGGATCTTCCTGCACACCCAGCGCCTCAGCCTGGAGTTCCACGAGTCGTACACCTCCGGCCGGATCATCTCCCGTCAGACGAGCGACCTGGATTCCATCCGGGAGCTGCTCGACGGCGGTCTGAACAACCTCGTCTCGGGCCTGCTGTTCGGGCTGTTCACGTTCATCGCGCTGGTGATCGCCGACTGGCAGTCCGGTGTGATCCTGCTGCTCGCGGGCATCCCGCTGGTGGTGCTGATGCGCTGGTTCTACAGCCGCTCGCAGGCCGTCTATCGCGAGTCGCGGGTGATCAGCGCGAAGGTGATCGTGCAGTTCGTCGAGACGATGACGGGGATCCGCGCCGTCAAGTCGTTCCGCAAGGAGCCTCGTAACGACGCCGCCTTCCGCGCGGTGGCCGGTGACTACCGCGACGTCAACCGCCGCTCCATGGTGCTGTTCGGCACGTTCGAGCCGGGGCTGATGGGCATCGCGGCGCTCACCCTCGCGGCCGTGGTGCTGTGGGGCGGTCTGCGCGTCGCCGACGGCGTGCTGGGCGTCGGCGTGCTGCTCGCGACCGTGCTGTACGTGCGCAACTTCTTCGCGCCGATGCAGGAGATCGCGATGTTCCTGAACTCCTACCAGTCGGCCACCGCGGCGCTCGAGAAGGTCTCGGGCGTGCTCGATGAGCAGCCGACCGTGCCCGACCCGGAGAAGCCGGTCGACCTGTGGGAGTCACGCGGAGCGATCCGCTTCGACGACGTCACCTTCGCGTACAACGACGACAAGACGATCCTGCCGGACTTCTCCCTCGACATCCCGTCGGGGCAGACGATCGCGCTCGTCGGCACGACGGGTGCGGGCAAGTCGACCCTCGCCAAGCTCGTCTCGCGCTTCTACGACCCGACCGCCGGGCGGGTGACACTCGACGGCGTCGACCTGCGGATGCTGCACCCGAAGGATCTGCGACGCGCCATCGTGATGGTGACGCAGGAGGCGTACCTGTTCAGCGGCACGGTCGCCGACAACATCGCGCTCGGCCGGCCCGATGCGACGTTGGAGGAGATCCGCGCCGCCGCACGTGCCGTCGGCGCCGACGGGTTCATCTCGTCGCTGCCCGACGGGTACAACACCGACGTCAACAAGCGCGGCGGGCGCGTGTCGGCCGGGCAGCGTCAGCTGATCTCGTTCGCGCGGGCGTTCCTCGCCGATCCCGCGGTGCTGATCCTCGACGAGGCGACGGCGTCGCTCGACATCCCGTCCGAGCGACTCATCCAGGAGGCGCTGCAGACCCTGCTCGCCGACCGCACGGCGATCATCATCGCGCACCGCCTGTCGACGGTCGCGATCGCCGATCGCGTGCTGGTGATGGAGCACGGGCGGATCATCGAGGACGACACCCCCGCCGCCCTGATCGGCGGCACGGGGAAGTTCGCGCAGCTGCATGCGGCCTGGCAGCAGACGCTGGTCTGAGAACCGGTGCCCTGGCAGCGGGGCTCAGGTCTGAGAATAGATTGATGTCCTGGCAGCAGACGCTGGTCTGAGAATAGGTTGATCACGTGGATCCGATCCTGCTCCTTGCCGCCGAGTGGTGGTGGGTCGCTCCGGCGGCAGCCGGAGCGGGTGCGACCGGGTACGCGATGGCGCGAAGGCGGGGGACGGTGAACGGCAGACGACTCGGCTACGACGCGGCCCGGCTCGAATTCCGGCGCGCGCAGCTCGATGCGCGGGCCGCGGCGGACGCGGCCCGCGTCGCCAGGGCGGATCTTGCGAGGGTCGCCGCCGACAGGGCGGCAGCCCGAGCGGATGCCTCGGCCGTGGCATCCGCTCGCCGCGCGCTGCGCGACGCCCAGCTGGCGGCGCGCGCCGCCGCCGCTCGCGTGAAGGCGAGCCGGGTGCGGATCTCGACGGAGCGGTCGTCGATGTCGGCCGGCGTGCTGCCGCTGGAGCGGCTGCGCAGCCGCCACGACGCGCTGCTCGCACGCTGGATGGAGTACGAGACCGACCCGGCACGGGCGATCGCCTTCCCGCAGATGAGCGACGGACGTCAGCCGGCGACGGCGGCGTTCCTCGTCGCGCTGCAGCGTGCGCGCGACGCCAGGCCGAGACCCGACTCGCGGATGAGTCCGGAGGAGTTCGGCGCGTACCGGGTGGCCGTCGAGGATCTGGAGCGTGCCTTCGACATCGCCGAGCGGGCAGCCCGCGGCGAGCGGGTGGAGCCCGAGCTGCCGGATGCCCTGTGGGATGCCGCTCGCACGATCGCGATCCGCACGTCCGACTCGGTCATCGCCTGGACGACGAGGAAGCGCCGCCGGTCCTGACCGGACGACTCGTCAGCGGTCGACGCGGATCTGCGCGATGACCTCGGAGTACTCCGTCTCGCCGATGGGCTCGAACCCCACGCGACGGAAGAACGCCTCCGGGCCGTCCTCGCCGGCCTCGTAGATGACGTTCACGTGGTCGACGCCACGGGCACGGGCCTCGTCGACCAGCACCTGCACCGCGAAGCTGCCGACGCCGCGGCGCTGGTCGTCTGCGTCGACGTTGATGCGCCAGAGCACGCTGCGGAAGTGCTCGTCAGGGGTGTCGGCGTCGAAGCTGGCGCTCACGAACCCGACCACCTGATCACCGTCGAGCACGACTCGCTGCCACGACGTCTGAGGGTTCACGACCGTCGCGGCGATGCCGTACGACACCGGAGCCAGGAACTGCTCCTGGCCCGGACGCAGCGACAGCTTGTTCACGGCGACGATCGTCGCAGCGGAGAGTTCTTCTACGCGCAGTTCCGTCATGACCCCAGGCTAGCGCGTCACCCCCGATCCGTGGCAGAGCGGAGTCACGGGGCGTGACCGGGGCTCGCGGAGAAGACTCGGGTATCTTGGTATCGAGATAAATCTGCCCCCGCGAACGGAGATCCCCGGTGACCGACGACGCCATCATCTACACCTACACAGACGAGGCGCCGGCTCTGGCCACCGCCTCGTTCCTGCCCATCATCAAGGCCTACACCGGTCAGGCGGGCATCGAGGTGGAGACCCGCGACATCTCGCTGGCGGGTCGCATCCTCGCCGCCTTCCCCCAGAAGCTCGCCCCCGAGCAGCAGGTGGGCGACGCGCTCGCCGAGCTCGGCGGCCTCGCCACGCTGCCCGAGGCGAACATCATCAAGCTGCCGAACATCTCAGCATCCATCCCTCAGCTCAAGGCCGCCATCGCCGAGCTGCAGGAGAAGGGCTTCGACGTTCCGGACTACCCCGACGAGCCGCAGTCGCTCGACGAGAAGGACGTCCGCGCCCGCTACGACAAGATCAAGGGCTCGGCCGTGAACCCGGTACTGCGCGAGGGCAACAGCGACCGCCGCGCCCCGCTCGCGGTGAAGAACTACGCCAAGAAGCACCCGCACCGCAACAAGCCCTTCGCCGAGGGAACGAAGACGCGCGTCGCCACCATGGGTCACGACGACTTCAAGAGCAACGAGCGCTCGTGGGTCGCCGCCCACGACGACGTGCTGAGCTTCCAGCACGTCGCCGCCGACGGCACCATCACCGTGCTGAAGGAGGGGCTCAAGGTCCTGCCGCGCGAGATCATCGACGCCACGTTCCTGTCGGCGGCGCACCTCGACGCCTTCCTCGCCGAGACCCTCAAGCAGGCCGAGGCCGACGACGTGCTCTACTCGGTGCACCTCAAGGCGACCATGATGAAGGTCAGCGACCCGATCATCTTCGGGCACGTCGTGAAAGCCTTCTTCAAGGACGTCTTCGCCCAGTACGGCGACCAGCTCGCGGCGGCCGGTCTCAGCGCCAACGACGGGCTCGGCTCGATCCTCGCCGGACTGTCGACGCTCGCCGGCGGCGAGGAGATCGCCGCGGCCTTCGAGCGCGCGATCGACAACGGCCCCCGCCTGTCGTACGTCAACTCCGAGAAGGGCATCACCAACCTGCACGTGCCCAGCGACGTGATCGTCGACGCGTCGATGCCGGCGCTGGTGCGCAACGGCGGAAAGCTGTGGGGCAAGGACGGCGGCGAGGCCGACACCATCGCGGTCATCCCCGACTCGTCGTACGCCGGGGTCTACCAGGCCGTGATCGACGACGTCATCGCGAACGGGCCGCTCGACCCGGCGACGATCGGCACCGTGCCGAACGTCGGCCTCATGGCTCAGGCCGCCGAGGAGTACGGCAGCCACGACAAGACGTTCGAGATCGCGTCGGACGGCATCGTGCAGGTGCTCGACAGCGAGGGAACGGTGCTCATCGAGCACACCGTCAGCAGGGGCGACATCTGGCGTGCGACGCAGACCAAGCACATCCCCGTGATGGACTGGGTCAAGCTCGCCGTGACGCGCGCACGCGCCACCGGCGTCCCGGCCGTGTTCTGGCTCGATGCGAACCGCTCGCACGACGCGCAGATCATCGCCAAGGTGCACCAGGGACTCGCGACGCTCGACACGACGGGCCTGACGATCACGATCCTCGCGCCCGAGGAGGCGACCCGGTACACGCTGGCGCGCATGCGTCACGGCCTCGACACCATCTCGGTGACGGGCAACGTGCTGCGCGACTACCTGACCGACCTGTTCCCGATCCTCGAGGTCGGCACGAGCGCGAAGATGCTCAGCATCGTGCCGCTGCTGGCCGGCGGCGGTCTGTTCGAGACCGGCGCGGGGGGCTCGGCGCCGAAGCACGTGCAGCAGCTGGTCGGCGAGAACTACCTGCGCTGGGACTCGCTGGGTGAGTTCTTCGCCCTGGCCGCCTCGCTCGAGCACTTCGCCGACCGCACGGGCAACGAGAAGGCACGGATCCTCGCCGAGACGCTGGATGCCGCGACCGGCACGTTCCTCGAAGAGGACCGGTCACCCGGGCGTGCGCTGGGCACCATCGACAACCGCGGCAGCCACTTCTACCTCGGCCTGTACTGGGCGCAGGAGCTGGCGAAGCAGACGAAGGACGCCGAGCTGGCGGCCGCATTCGCACCGATCGCCGAGACGCTCGCCGCGAACGAGCAGACGATCGTCGACGAGCTGAACGCCGTGCAGGGGCAGCCGGTCGACATCGGCGGCTACTACCGTCCCGACGCCGACAAGGTCGACGCCGCGATGCGCCCGTCGGCGACGTTGAACGGTGTGATCGACGCGCTCTGACGCCGGAGACGGAAGAGGCCGGATGCTCAGCATCCG